>JANOLC010000052.1:0-5566 GCA_031419575.1 Burkholderiales bacterium
GATATTGAAGGTGTGCGAGCCATCACCGCCCGTGCCCACAATGTCCACCAGATGCGTCTTGTTGGCCACATGAACCTTGGTGGAGAACTCGCGCATCACCTGCGCCGCCGCCGTGATCTCGCCAATGGTTTCCTTCTTGACGCGCATCCCGGTGATGAGCGCCGCCATCATCACCGGGGTCAACTCGCCGCTCATGATCTGACGCACGATGTGCAGCATCTCGTCATGAAAAATCTCGCGGTGTTCAATGGTGCGCAGCAAGGCTTCTTGCGGGGTGATTTTGTTGGCGTTGGGCATGCAGATGTCCTCGATAAGGTTCAATGTTTAAAAAAATCGCGGATGGCCTCGACCGCCACGTTCACCCCGGCAGCGTCCACATTCAGATGCGTGACAAACCGCAAGCGGTACAAGCCGGTGGCCAGCACGCCGCGCGTCTTCAGAAAAGGGATCAGCTCCGCCGACCGCGCTCGCGCCTCACCCACCAAGTCCACAAACACGATGTTGGTGTGGGGTGCCTCGACCTGGAGTCCCTCAATGCCCGCCAGCCCGTCCGCCAACGCTTGAGCCAGCGCGTGGTCTTGCGCCAACCGCACCACGTGGTAATCCAGCGCATACAAAGCCGCCGCTGCCAGCACGCCCGCCTGGCGCATGCCACCGCCCGCCATCTTGCGGATGCGGTGCGCACGGGCAATGAAATCACGACTGCCACACAGGGTGGAGCCCACCGGTGCGCCGAGCCCTTTGCTGAAGCATACGGAGACACTGTCAAAACATTGGGCGATGCGGCGAGCTTCAGCGTAAAACGAATCTGTCGTTTGCGCCAATGGTTCATTCCTCACCGTTCGCACTGAGCTTGTCGAAGTGCTGGTAGCGGCTTCGACAAGCTCAGCCCGAACGGATGGGCCGGGTCGTGCGAGTTGAGCCGCCTGCGCCACCGCCGCATTGAACAGCCGCGCCCCGTCCAAATGCCGCGCCAGCCCTTTGGTTTTCGCCAAATCGGTAGCGGCTTGCAGGTACTCAAACGGCAGCAGCTTGCCGCCCAGCGTGTTTTCTAGCGCCAGCAGTCGGGTGCGGGCAAAGTGCGCGTCGTCAGGCTTGATGGCGGCGGCTATGTCGTCCAGCGCCAGCGTACCGTCAGGCTGGTGGTTCAGTGGCTGCGGCTGCACGCTGCCAAACACCGCACCGCCCCCGCCTTCCCAGCGGTAAGCGTGCGCCATCTGGCCAACGATGTACTCGTCCCCGCGCTGGCAGTGGCTCAGGATGGCGCACAGATTGCTCTGCGTGCCGGTGGGCACAAACAGCGCCGCCTCAAACCCCAGCAGGGCGGCAATTTTGTCCTGTAAGGCGTTGACGGTGGGGTCGTCGCCAAACACGTCGTCCCCCAGCGGAGCCGCGAGCATCGCCGCGCGCATGGCAGGGGTGGGCTGGGTGACGGTGTCGCTGCGAAGGTCAATGATGTTCATAGGGTGTCCGAGGCAGCGCAAACTGCCGATTTCGCAAAAAATGATGTATGAAAGTACCTGAAGTCCCCGTCAATCATCAATAGTTAGCTATGATTTAAGTAGCAATTCAATGTTGAGCGGTCACACCAGGAAATTCTTCAGCATGGCATGCCCATGCTCGGTCAGGATGCTCTCGGGGTGAAACTGCACGCCCTCAATCCTCACATCGTTTGCAAAACCGGTGTGGCGCACCCCCATGATTTCACCATCATCCGTCCAGGCCGTCACCGTCAGTTCTGTGGGGCAGGTGGCGCGCTCAATCGCCAGCGAGTGGTAGCGATTAACGATAAATTGCTCCGGCAGGCCCGCAAACACGCCGGTCTGCGTGGTGGTGATGACACTGGTCTTGCCGTGCATCAGCTGCTGTGCGCGAATGATCTTGCCGCCAAACGCCGCGCCAATGGCCTGGTGCCCCAGGCACACGCCAAGAATTGGCAACTTACCCGCAAAGTGCTGGATGGCCGCCACTGAAATACCCGCCTCATTGGGCGTGCATGGCCCGGGCGACACCACCAGCCGGTCGGGGTTGCGCGCTGCGATGCCTTCAAGGGTAATTTCGTCGTTGCGGAATACCTCAACCTGCGCCCCCAACTCGCCAAAGTATTGGACGATGTTGAAGGTGAAGCTGTCGTAGTTGTCGATCATGAGCAACTTTATTTTTGGGTGCGTTAAGTTAGTCATGGGGTTCACTCCAGCCCTTCTTCAACCAGTTCCGAGGCCCGCAGCAGTGCGCGCGCCTTGGCTTCTGTTTCTCTCCATTCCAGTTCGGGAACAGAGTCCGCCACCACACCGGCCGCTGCCTGAACATACAACACGTCATCCTTGATGATTCCGGTGCGGATGGCAATCGCCACGTCCATGTCACCGGCATAACTCAGGTAACCGCAGGCACCCCCGTAAAGACCCCGCTTGGTCGGCTCTAGCTGATCGATGATTTCCATGGCGTGCACTTTGGGCGCGCCCGTCAACGTGCCGGCGGGGAACGTGGCCTTGAGCACGTCCATGCTGCCCAATTTTTCACCGTTCGGGCCGTCCAGCAGCGTACCCTCCACGTTGCTGACGATGTGCATGACATGGCTGTATCGCTCGACCTGAAACGCCTCGGTCACCTTCACCGTGCCGATTTTGGCAATACGGCCGATGTCATTGCGCGCCAGATCAATCAGCATGACGTGTTCGGCGCGCTCCTTGGGGTCGTTGATGAGTTCCGACTCGGCGGCCTGGTCCAGCTCGGGGCTGGCCCCGCGGGGCCGTGTGCCAGCCAGGGGGCGAATGGTGACCTTTTGCTCCGTCACACCGTCCTGGGTCACCTGCTCCTGGCGCACCAGAATTTCGGGTGACGCACCCACCACATGGAAGTCCCCAAAATGGTAGTAATACATATAGGGGCTGGGGTTGAGCGAACGCAGCGCTCGGTACAGGCTCAAGGGCGATTCGGTATAACGCTTCTTGATGCGCTGACCGACCTGCACCTGCATGAAGTCACCACCTGCAATCAACTCTTTGGCGCGCTCCACGGCGGCAATGTAGTCGGCCTTGGCAAAGTCGCGTTGCGCTGGGTGGCTTTGGGTGGGTTTGACCACGGGCGCACTCACCGAGTACTTGAGCTTGTCCTTCAACTCGCGCAGGCGCTTCTTGGCATTGGCGTAGGCCTCGGCCTTAGAAGGGTCGGCATAGACGATCAGGTAGAGCTTGCCCGAGAGGTTGTCGATGACGGCCAGCTCCTCACATTGCAGCAACAGGATGTCAGGGCAACCCAGCGTGTCAGGCGGGCAGGTGGTCTCTAACTTTTTCTCGATGTAGCGCACGGCGTCGTAGCCGAAGTAACCCGCAAGGCCGCCGCAAAAGCGCGGCAAACCGGGGCGCAAGGCCACCTTGAAACGCTTTTGGTAGTCGGCAATGAAGTCCAGCGGGTTGGCTTTGGACGTTTCAACCACCACACCGTCGGTCACCACCTCGGTCTTGGCATCGGGGCCAAATCCGCTGGCGCGCACCAGTGTCTGCGCGGGCAGGCCGATAAAGCTGTAGCGGCCAAACCGCTCGCCACCCACCACCGACTCCAGTAAAAAGCTGTACTTGCCGCCTTGGCTGGAATGCGCCAGCTTGAGATAAAGCGATAGGGGCGTTTCAAGATCGGCAAACGCTTCCGCCATTAGGGGAATGCGGTTAAAGCCCTGAGCGCTCAGGGACTTGAATTCAAGTTCGGAAATCATGTGGGTGCCTCTCAGATCGGCGGGCTAAGTTAACCCGGCCTGCTGCGGATGCAGCGTTCATTCAAACAAATATTCTGCGTCAAGGAGTCAAAGGCAGAAAGTGAGCACGCTGTGAAAAGCGCGTTTGAGCCGATCAGCGGGCTGCGAAGGCAAGCTGGCAGGCGGGCACGGCACAGGGGCGCCAAAGCCAGGCCCCCCGGTCGCTGCTACCTGTGATGCTGATGCGGTGAATGAACATGTAATCAGTGTATCAAAGAAGAATTACCGGGGCAAAAAGACCTACAGTATTGGATCGATGTTTACAAAGAGACTTTTTACATGAAAACTGTCAAGCGCTTGTTATGGATTGTCAGTCTGTGCCTTGTCAGCAGCCACGCAATGGCGGCTGTGATCGAGATTAACGGCATCAAGCTGGACGACAGCGCCGAGGTTCGCGCGGCCAGGTTGCAGCTTAACGGCGCGGGCACCCGGTACAAGGGACCGTTCAAGGTGTATGTGGCGGGCCTGTACCTGGAGAAGAAGGCCACCACGCCGGATGAGGTGGTCAATCAGCCCGGCGTGAAGCGCGTCAACGTCACCATGGTTCGGGAGATCGAAGCCAACGAACTAGGCAAGTTGCTCACCCGGGGCGTGGAAGACAACACCGGCAAGGCGGAAATGTCAAAACTAATTCCCGGCTTGTTACGCATGGGGCAAATTTTTTCAGAGCAGAAAAGACTGGTGCCTGGCGACAACTTCCTGATTGACTGGGTGCCCGGCGTGGGCACGGTTATTACCATCAAGGGCAAGGTGCAGGGCGAGCCCTTCAAGGAGCCCGAGTTTTTCAAAGCCTTGATGTCGATCTGGCTGGGGCCTGCCCCGGCTGACTTCAAGCTCAAAGATGCTCTGTTGGGTGGTAAATAGCTTGTGTGATCGGCAGATTGATGGCTCACAAACTCCGGCTGAAGGTGATTGTCGAAGGGGTATAGACCCCACCCAGCATCACTGCCCCCCGGGTCCGCCTGGGTGAGTCGTGGCTGGGGTACCCATGCATAATGATTCACTCTATCGGCCCCGCAAAATTTGACCCATCAGGAGCAAACCCGCCATGCAAGCAAACCCTTCGTCATCCAGCGACAGCGCCTCGTCGCATTCCGGGGCCTTGAGTGCCGTCACGTCGATTCGTGAGTTTTTGACCTTCAAGCTCGGCGCTGAAGAGTACGGCATGGACATCTTGCGGGTACAGGAGCTGCGCTCGTATGAAAAGCCGACGCGCATTGCCAATACCGAGCCCTTCATCAAAGGTGTGATCAATTTGCGCGGCGTGATTGCCCCCATCATCGACATGCGCATCAAGCTAAACCTGACCGACCTCACCTACGACAGCTCCACCGTGGTGATCGTTATCAACGTGGGTGGGCGCGTGGTGGGCCTGGTGGTGGACGGAGTGTCTGACGTGATCAGCCTGGAGCCCGAGCAACTGCGCGCCACGCCTGATTTCTCGTCCACCATTGCCAATGAGCACGTGCTGGCCATTGGTGCACTGGAAGGCCGCATGCTAATTTTGCTGGACATCGAAAAATTAATGACCAGCCCGGAGATGGGGCTGATTGAGCCCGTGCTTCAGTAGACCACCAACAACCATCGCCAGTGCCAGTAGCGGCTGACGGTTCAAACGTTGTTGGATTTTTTGAACCCTGCCACAAACCTATCAAGAGACATCTCCACATGAACTTCTCTCACTTCAAAATCGGGGCCAAGCTGGCACTCGCATTTTTCGCAGTCATTGTGCTGACCATTTCACTGGGGGTTTTCTCGGTGATGCAACTGGCGCGCATCAACAACGCTACCGGTGAGATTGCGACCAACTGG
>JANOLC010000053.1:0-19018 GCA_031419575.1 Burkholderiales bacterium
TTGCGAAACTTTCCGCTCTGTTTGCAGCCATTCCGAGACCCTTATATTTTTGGGTGCAGTTGTTGCGTCCGTTGGGTCATAGTTCACCCAGAACATCCACGCCGCTGCCTCTAGGTGTCCTAACAATTCGGTGTGATGATCACCCCATGGCCAGCGGCCTAATGGTTGCATATCGCTTGAAACCCGTTGATCTTTGGCAGTTAATATCGCCTCTAAACGTGCGACTTCTGTGGCCATGACGATGCCGACTTCCATTACCTCTTCAATGCCAAGTTGCTCGTATAAACTGTGGCAAAGATCACCATCTTCAAAATCAACCGCGTCTTGCGAAAAGTAGCGAAACACACAGTCAAAAGCACTGATGCGTGTGGGCAATATGAGGTATCGGAAACCACTCACCCAATCCTTCACTTCATTTGATTCTGTGCGATTGTCCCAATCGAACAAGGGGGATGGATATTTGAATCCGTCACCCTCGTCATCCGGACTAAATTGAAAAGTTTCATATTTACGCCCCGAAACGTGGATGCTCGGGACAAGATCACCATTGATTACCGCGTGCCGGATTTCACTTAATTCACATTGCCAATGTTGAGCAAGTTCTGAAAATGTGTAGTATTTTTTGGCGATAAATTTAATTGCCATCCCCGTCCCCCTAAACACCCTGAGAAGAACCAGCGCCAGACAGATCAGGGGTAATCTGCTTTTCGCCCCGTCGGGCTAGGCGTGGTCTAAAACTGATTTATGCCGTTTTGAACTGGATGATGTCCGCGCCCCGTGCCAACTTGTCGAGGTAGTCCGCCCATGCCTGAATCATCACAGTGCGTTCCTCCAAGTGGGTAGCCCGGTCGTATGCGCCGCCGTGGGTAATCTGGCCTTTGTGGGCTAGCTGCGCTTCAATCACATCGGTGGGGAACTTGAGTACCTGCCGCAATATGGTTCGGCCTGTTGCCCGGTAGCCGTGCCACGTGTGCAGCCCCTTGTACCCCATGCCAGCGAGAGCCGCGCTTACTGCCGCCTCAGACCTCGGTTGTTTCCAATCCCTCAGGCCGGGTAAAACGTACTCATGCTGTCGGTCAACATCGCCCGTGATTTTTTGAAGCTCTCGCAGCATGGCCACCGCCTGCCGGGGTAGCGGGACAACGTGGGGTTGCCCGTTAATCTTTTGGGCCTTGGTGCGCTTCATATCCTCACTGGGGATAGACCACAGCCCCGCGTCAAGGTCAATATCTGCCCAACGCATCGCCCTGAGGTTGCCGGGTCGCTGAAACAGAATGGGGGCTAGCTTGAGAGCCGCCCGGACAATGACCCCGCCTTGATAGGCTTCGCTTGCCCTGAGTAGCTCGCCCAACTTCACCGGGTCAGTGATGGCAGGTAAGTTTTCCTTGATATGGGGCTTAAGTGCCTTTTTGATGTCCGGTGTGATGTCTCGATCAGCGCGGCCCGTGGCCACCGCGTGACACCAGACACCATGCGCCGTAATTAGCACCCGGTGGGCAACATCCAGCGAACCGCGCGCCTCTACCTTTTGAATGACTGCCAGCAGTTCTATGGGCTTGATGTCGTTGATAGTGCGTTTCCCCAAAAAGGGCATCAGGTCTTTTGTGATGTTGCGTTGTTCCCGAATGAAGTGGGTCTCGCTCCAATTGGGTTTACCCCGCTCTAACCAGTCGGTCGCTGTCGCCGTCAGGCTGTCGCCCGAACCGACTGAGGCAATGAGTTTTTCAACCTGCCGGGCTTGTAGTGGGTCGGTGCCTTCAGACTTTTGGGTTTTGGCTGCATCACGCGCCACCCGCGCCGCCTTGAGGGTTACGCCGGGATAGCTGCCCAGTGCCAGCCGCCCCTCTTTCCCGTCGGTGTAGGTTTTCCAGAACCAGCGCTTAGACCCTGCCGGGCTAATTTCCAAGTAAAGGCCACTGGCATCAGTCAGACGATGGCGCTTTTTCCCCGCGGGACAAGTGGCGTTTTTGCAATTGGCATCAGACAACATAAGAGGCTTCTCCACCGGGGAACAAGGGAAACCGGGGAACAACTTCACAAAAAGCTGTTTTTACCCCGGTTGTTCCCCGGTATGTTCCCCGGTTTTGGTTTAGCTGTCAATAGCGGCCCCTGTAGGCTATTGCAGGGTAAGTTATTGATTTACCAATGAAAAAGGCCTTTAAGAATCACTCCTTAAAGGCCTTTGTACTGTCTCTTGGTGCCGATTGTCGGAATCGAACTGACGACCTTCCGCTTACAAGGCGGGTGCTCTACCAACTGAGCTAAATCGGCACTAGCATTATTTTACAGGACTCTAATCCTCGAACTGACAGCCACTGTGGAGACCTCTGGGCGTGAATATGCGATCTGTCGCCGCCCTATTTGACGCGTTTAAGCGCAGGGCGTGGCCCAGAAGGTGTACGCGGTGGGTTCGTGGGTCGGTCATCCGGCTCGGCAAGCACTTGAGTCAACTGGACAACCTTGTTATCGGAATCTGAAGGCGGTTGCAGCGTTGACTGCGAGCCACCGACCGATGAGAGCGACACACCCGACTGATCCGAACGACGTGCACCGCTGGGTACCGACATAGGAAACGCCATGCCTTGACCATTTTCACGGGCATAAATGGCAATCACATGGCTAATGGGAACCATGATTTCCCGCGCTGTGCCCGCAAAACGCGCCTTGAATTCAATGAACTCATTACCGAGTTTGAGTGAACTTGTCGCATCAAAGCTGATGTTGAGCACAATTTCACCATCTTTGACGTATTCATTGGGCACCCGGACACTATCGTCCACCAGCACAGCCACATAGGGCGTGTAACCATTGTCAGTACACCACTCGTACAGCGCACGAATCAGGTACGGTCGAGTGGATGAGGAGTCTTTGGCATCAATCATGGGACCAGCACCACTCGCTTATTTGCGCATGACCTTCTCAGAAGGAGTCAGCGCCTCAATATAGGCAGGACGCGAGAAAATGC
The DNA here is from genome assembly GCA_031419575.1 of Burkholderiales bacterium. GTDB lineage: Bacteria > Pseudomonadota > Gammaproteobacteria > Burkholderiales > Burkholderiaceae_C > JANYCG01. The sequence goes on from JANOLC010000053.1 coordinate 2,966, forward strand.
GCTCGGCGTACTTGAGCAATGGCGCAGCGTTTTTGCTGAGGTCGATGCCGTAGTAGTCCAAACGCCAGAGCAACGGCGCAATGGCCACATCCAGCATGGAGAAGTTATCTCCCAGCATGTATTTATTCTTGAGAAAGATGGGTGCAAGTTGAGTCAGACGGTCGCGCACGTGTGAGCGCGCTTTTTCCAGTACTTTCTCATTGCTTTTGGCAGCGCGCGACTCCAGCGTGGAGACGTGAACGAACAGCTCTTTTTCAAAGTTCAGCAAAAACAGACGAACACGTGCACGGTCAACTGGGTCGCCGGGCATGAGTTGTGGGTGTGGAAAGCGCTCATCAATGTACTCATTGATGATGTTGGATTCATACAAAATCAAATCACGCTCAACCAGGATGGGCACCTGCCCATAAGGGTTCATCACATTGATATCTTCAGGCTTGTTGTAAAGATCCACATCGCGAATCTCAAAGTCCATGCCTTTTTCAAAAAGAACAAAGCGGCAGCGGTGGGAAAAAGGGCAGGTAGTACCTGAATACAACACCATCATGATGGGGGCTCCTAAAAATCAAAAAGAGTGGGATGCGTCAGCAAACCCACTCTGAAAAACTCAAGTGACCTGATTGGGCAGGTACCTGAGCGGTTGTGTCACGTTATTTGACGTCTTTCCAGAACGCCGCATTGAGTCGCCAGGCAATCACAGTAAAGACCCCCAAGAACATCAACACCCACACGCCGATTCGTACACGGTTGTTTTGGGCTGGCTCGCCCATCCACTGCAAGTAACTGACGAGATCACCGACCGCTTGGTCGTACTGCAATGGTGTCATGATACCGGGCGAAGTTTGCTCCCAGCCCTTGAACACTTTGGCTTCGTGGCCATGTTCCATGGCAGTCTCAAAGACAGGTTGGCGATTGCCCTGCAATTCCCACAGAGCATGGGGCATGCCGACATTGGGGAAGGCCAGGTTATTCCAGCCCGTGGCTTTGCTGCTGTCAGGGTAATAGGTGCGCAAATAGGTGTATAAATAGTCGCCACCGGTACCTTGACCTGCGGCAGAACGCGACCTGGCAATCAAGGTTAGATCAGGTGGATTACCACCAAACCATTCTTTGGCTTGCTTGGGATCCAACGCCGCCTTCATGGTTTCACCGACCTTGTCGGTGGTAAAAAGCAAGTTGTCCTTGATTTGCTGCTCGGTAAGACCAATGTCCTTCAAACGGTTGTAGCGCATGTAGGCGGCAGAGTGGCAGTTCAGGCAATAGTTGACGAATAACTTGGCACCGTTTTGCAAAGAAGCCAAGTCATTGGTGTGATTGGGTGCTTTGTCCCAAGCGATGCCACCAGTGTTGGCCGACGCACCTGCCGTCATGCCTAATACAACCACCACACCGAGGAAAAATTTTTTTGTCAAACCCATGGTTTTCATTTGTTAAGTCTCGCTATCAGTGAGCCGCAAAAACAACACGGCTGGGCACTGGCTTGGACTCCCCAATGCGACTCCACCATGGCATCAGAATAAAGAAACCGAAGTAAAACAACGTTCCCACCTGAGACACACGCTCGCCAATGGCAGACGGTGGTTGTACCCCAAGATACGCCAGCACAACAAAGTTAATCACAAAAATACCGTACAGATATTTGTGCCAGTCCGGGCGATACCGAATGGACTTGACGGGACTGTAATCCAGCCACGGCAAGAAAAACAGAATGATGACCGCACCACCCATAACCACCACGCCCCAAAACTTGGCATCAATGGACATCATCATGGCGGCGACCCCAACGGCAACCACCAAAATCACGCCTTTGAAGATCGACGGCATTTTGAACTTGACCACGCTGAGCAAGGCACCACCGACCACACAGGCGATCAGCACATACATCATCTCGCTGGTGATAGCCCGCAACATGGAGTAATAAGGTGTGAAGTACCAAACCGGTGCAATGTGCAACGGCGTCTTGAACGGGTCAGCGGGGATGAAGTTGTTGTACTCCAGGAAGTAGCCACCCACCTCAGGTGCGAAGAAGATGATCGCTGTGAACACCATCAAAAACATGCTGACAGCAAAGATGTCGTGCACGGTGTAATAGGGGTGAAACGGAATGCCATCCAACGGGTGCCCTTGCGCATCTTTGGGGGCGTTGGGGCCCTTGATTTCCACACCGTCAGGGTTATTGGAGCCCACTTCGTGCAAGGCAATGATGTGAGCAGCCACCAAACCCAGCAGCACCAGGGGCACTGCGATCACGTGAAAGCTGAAGAAGCGGTTCAGCGTGGCATCGCCCACCACGTAATCGCCGCGGATCAGCAGCGCTAGATCAGGGCCGACAAACGGAATGGCAGCAAACAAATTCACAATGACCTGAGCGCCCCAATAGCTCATTTGACCCCAAGGCAACAGGTAGCCCATGAAGGCTTCCGCCATCAAGCACAGGAAAATGGCACAACCGAACACCCACACCAACTCGCGGGGCTTGCGGTAGCTACCGTAAATCAAGCCACGAAACATGTGCAGGTAAACGACGACAAAAAACGCCGAGGCCCCCGTGGAGTGCATGTAACGTACCAACCAGCCCCAAGGGACGTCGCGCATGATGTACTCAACCGAGCCAAAAGCCAAGGCAGCATCTGGCTTGTAGTGCATCGTCAAGAAAATACCCGTGGTGATCTGAATGACCAGAACCAGCAGCGACAGCGAACCGAAGATATACCAAAAATTGAAGTTTTTGGGGGCATAGTATTCACCGACATGCTCGTTCCAGAGCTTGGAAGCAGGAAAGCGGTTGTCAACCCAGTTCAGCAATTTCATTGCTGCAGGGGCGTTGGGAGAGATTTCTTTCATTTCAGCCATGGTTTGCTCCGTAGGGCTTGGTCGATCAGGCTTTTTTGTCTTCGCCGATCAGCAACCGGCTGTCGGAGAGGTACATGTGGGGCGGAATTTCGAGGTTGTCAGGTGCAGGCTTGTTCTTGAAAACCCGACCGGCCATGTCAAACGTTGATCCATGGCAGGGGCACAAGAAACCGCCTTGCCAGTCGTCTGGCAATGATGGCTGCGCGCCCATTTGAAATTTATCAGACGGGGAACATCCCAAATGGGTGCAAATTCCGACAGCCACAAAAAACTCGGGCTTGATCGAACGCCCCTCGTTTCGGGCATAAGCGGGAGTGAGCTCATCCGGCTTACGCAGGGATTTTGGATCCGCCATTTGGGCATCCAACTTGGGCAAGATTGCCAATTGCTCCGGGGTGCGCCGAACAATCCAGACCGGCTTGCCACGCCACTCCACCGTCATTTTTTCGCCCGCCTTGAGGGCACCAATGTCCACCTCAACCGCTGCACCTGCGGCTTTTGCGCGCTCGGACGGCTGGAAAGTGCTTATAAACGGTACGGCGACCGTTGCGCCTCCAATGGCACCAGCACAAGCAGACGTAATGATCCAAGTCCGTTTGCTGGAGTCGATTTGGCCTTTGTCAACCAAGGTATCACTCATGAAAATCCTCAATGAAAATCGCTGTCAGGGAATGCCCGGCATTGTAGCTGACGCCCTGTGGCCCACTCTGTGGCCCACCCGGTGGACGGCTTCGGATGGGTGCCCGAGGGAGGAGTAGCCGCTTGACTTCACCGATTTATGGGCAATACTTGTGCCCGTTTTAATATTCGGGAACAAATTACCATGAGTATGATGAAGGAATTCAAGGACTTCGCCGTCAAAGGCAACGTGATGGACTTGGCCGTAGGTGTGATTATTGGGGGGGCTTTTGGCAAAATTGTGGATTCAGTGGTTGCCGACTTGCTCATGCCCATCGTCGGCTCGGTGTTCGGAAAACTTGATTTTTCCAACCTGTTCGTGATTTTGGGCCAAGTTCCTGCGGGCACCGGTGCAACGCTGGCTGACCTGAAAAAGGCGGGCGTTCCGGTGCTGGCCTATGGCAACTTCATCACCGTTGCGGTGAACTTTGCGATTTTGGCGTTCATCATTTTCATGATGGTTAAACAGATCAACCGCATGAAGAAAGAGGCGCCCATCACCCCAGCTGCCCCGGCACCCACACCTGAAGACGTGCTGTTGCTGCGCCAGATTCGAGACAGCCTGAGCAAATAGTCGGTTGATCTATTGCGGCATCGCCAATGTCCGAGCCATGCGAATAGCCTCTATTAAGCTGCGAGGGTCGGCGATGCCCTGACCCGCGATGTCAAACGCAGTGCCATGGTCCGGGCTGGTGCGAACCAGCGGCAACCCCAGCGTGACGTTGACGCCTTTGTCCACGCCCAGATACTTCACGGGGATTAGCCCCTGGTCGTGGTACATGGCCACCACCACGTCGAATTCACCCACTTTGACGCTGCCCTTGGCATTACCGTTGGTCCGCGCCCGCATAAAGACGGTGTCAGGGGCGAATGGGCCTTGCGCGGCTATGCCTTCAGCGCGCGCCGCCGCGACCGCGGGAACGATAATCTCAATCTCTTCCCGGCCAAACAGGCCGCCCTCCCCTGCATGCGGATTCAGTCCCGCCACGCCGATTCGAGGGGCGCGCCCCAAAACAGCGCTGAGGGAGGTGTGGGTGATGCGTAGCGTCTGCAGCACGTTGTCAAACGTCACCGCCTTGATCGCATCCAGCAACGACATGTGAATGCTGACCAGCACCACGCGCAACTCATCATTGGCCAGCATCATGCGCACCGGGACCTCAGCAATGGATCGGCCCAAAAAGGTGGCGGTCTGTGCTTGCAGCATCTCAGTATGGCCAGGGTAGAGGCGGTGCGGCTCGCCCGCTGCGGCCAAGGCTTCTTTGTGCAAGGGCGCTGTGACCATGGCGGCTACCTCGCCTTTGAGCGCCGCTTGCGCGGCCCACCCCACGCACTGCGCCGCCATTTCACCTGCCAAACCACTCACAAGTCCCCATGGAACAGGCGTTGTTTGCTCCTTATTTCGTAGCGTTGGCACTTGCAACACCGGAATGCAGCGAGGGGGCACCGTCAGGGCATCCATTGGGTGCTCGATCAGCATCACGGGCCACGGCAACTGTTGGACACTGATCGCGGCCACGGCACGTCGCATTACCGCAACATCGCCCGCCACAAAGCAGCCCTGCGTGACATCCGGCGCGTCACGAAACGCCATGGCGATGGTCTCGGGGCCGATCCCTGCAGGGTCGCCCAGCGTGATGACGATGGGCCGTCTGTCCAAGTTCGATGGGAAAGTCATGTTCAAGCGGGGTTGTCGATGTCGACAAATTGATGCTGCAGCCCCAGTTGACTGGCGACATGGGCCGCCACCGCAGGCGCGCCGTATCGCTCAGTGGCGTGGTGACCACAAGCCAGATAAGCCACACCACATTCGCGGGCGTAATGTGCCTGGGGCTCCGAAATCTCGCCAGTGATGAAAGCTTGCGCGCCCGCGGCGATGGCGGCTTCAAAATAGCTCTGCGCGCCACCCGTGCACCACGCTATATTTTTGATAGCTAACAAATGAGGAATGACAGGGACTACAGGTCGTTTTAATGCTGCTTCCACGTGTTGGACGAGGCTTTGGGCCGTCTCAAACGCCGCCCCGTCGCTGCGCTGACCGATAAAACCTAGCCCCTGCTCCCCAAACCTGCCCGCCGGGCTCTCCCTGGGGGTCAGGCCCAGCACCATGCCCAATTGCGCGTTGTTACCCAGTTCTGGGTGCGCATCCAGCGGCAAGTGGTAGGCCAGCAGGTTGATGTTGTGGGCTAGCAACAAAGCCAGCCGCTGTTTCATCCAGCCCGTGACACAACCGTCTTGACCACGCCAAAACAAGCCGTGGTGCACAAAAATGGTGTCGGCTCCAGCCTCAATGGCCGCTTCGATCAGCGCTCGGCTGGCGGTTACACCGGAGACAATTTTCCGGACAGTGACGGCTCCCTCAACTTGCAATCCGTTGGGCGCGTAGTCGCGAAAACGCTCAGGTTGCAGCAGGTCGTTCAGGGTCTTAACAAGGTGGTCACGCTCAGTCATGCGGCATTCTCGCACCGGGCTCCGACGATGCATCTGCAACTTCCACCGAGCTGTCACACCCCTTGCCTGCTGCCACCCAGCGCTTGGCCAGGTACCCTAAGGCCCTGGCCAGTGCGGGGATGATGCCCTTCAGTGCGGCAGGTAGCGCTTTGGGTAGTGCCTGGCTCAATACTTGGGCCGGTTGGCTGATGGCACCGCAACGGTAAACGCCGCTGGGAACTTGTGACGGATTAGCCTCCCAGCGCAAGGCATCACACGCCCCGGTCCGCCGCCCCGACAGCACCACACCCAGTGGACAGGGTGCCACCAGACAGCACACGCCGCAGCCATTGCAATCCGCGCCCAATACGGGCTTGCGGGGGGCGGCAGGCTGGATATGAATGATCTGGTGGGGGGCGGGCATATCAGCAAGGGTTAAGAGCGAAGGCAACAGGACATTTTGCCTCGCGGCGTTTGCGGGACGAGGCCGCCTCTACAATTTGCACCATGAAAAAACTATGGCTCCTGTTCTCACAAACCACCACTGTTTTGCTGGCCACCTACTTCGTGGTGGCCACGCTCAAGCCGGACTGGCTGGGCAGAAATTCGCCACTTACACGCTCCCTCACCTTCACCGAAGCCCCGGCTATCGTGGGTGCCACGGCACCAGCCAGCAGCTTCCGGTTGGCCGCACAAAAGGCCTCGGCCGCTGTGGTCAGTATCAATACCAGCAAGGCCGCAAAGAAAAGCCCGCACGGCAATGACCCATGGTTCAAATTCTTTTTTGGCGAACAGGGCAATGAACCTCAAACCGGGCTGGGTAGCGGCGTGATCGTCAGCGACAGCGGCTACATCCTCACCAACAACCACGTGATCGAGGGTGCAGACGAAATCGAAGTCGTGCTCAACGACAGCCGCCACACGATTGCCAAGGTGATAGGTACCGACCCCGACACCGACCTAGCGCTCCTGAAAATCGAACTGGACCGCCTGCCGACTATCGTGCTGGGCAACTCCGACTCATTGCAAGTGGGCGACCAGGTGCTGGCTATTGGCAACCCATTTGGCGTGGGCCAAACCGTCACCGGGGGCATCGTCAGCGCACTGGGGCGCAACCAGCTGGGTATCAACACGTTTGAGAACTTTATCCAGACCGATGCTGCTATCAACCCCGGCAATTCCGGCGGGGCGCTGGTCGATGTGAACGGCAACCTGCAAGGCATCAACACAGCCATCTACTCGCGCTCGGGCGGCAGTATGGGCATTGGGTTTGCGATTCCGGTGTCCACCGCGAGGCTGGTGATGGATGGCATTGTGAGAGACGGCCAGGTCACGCGTGGCTGGATTGGTGTGGAACCCAATGATTTGTCGCCCGAATTGGCCGAGACCTTTGGCGTGAATGCCAAGCAGGGCGTGATCATCACCGGTGTGCTGCAAAACGGACCGGCAGCGCTGTCAGGCATTCGCCCTGGTGACGTCATCACCAGCGTGGGCGGCAAATCGGTCGGCAATGTGGCAGAACTGCTGACCCGCGTGGCGGCGCTCAAACCGGGAGCGGCTTCCAAATTCAGCCTGCAGCGGCGGGACCAAAAAATGGAACTTGACGTGACACCGGGGGTGCGACCCAAGCCTAAGCGTCAGGCAGAGTGACCGAAAACTCAGGTTTTGGCCTCGTCAGGCGCCCCAACCGGCGCCTTGGTATGCTTGATGAAAATCTGTGCCGCCCAAATACCCACTTCATACAGCAAGTACATGGGCACCAGTAGCGCCAACATCGACACCGGGTCAGGTGGTGTTACCAAGCCCGACACCGCAGCAGCACCCACCACAAAATAGGTGCGAAACGCCTTGAGTTGTGCCACCGTCACAATGTTCATGCGCGCCAAAATAACCACGACGATGGGCACTTCAAACGCCACGCCAAACGCAATGAACATGGTGATGACAAAGTCCAGATAGGCTTCAATGTCCGGGCTGACCGCGACAGAAATAGGCGCCATCTTCTGAATGGCCGGAAAAGCCTGACCAAACACAAAGAAGTAGCAAAACGCAGCGCCCGTGTAAAACAAAATTGTGCTGGCCGCCACCAAGGGGAGGATCAACTTTTTTTCGTGCTTGTAAAGGCCAGGAGCTACAAACGACCAGATCTGATACAAGATCCAAGGCAAAGCCAAGCCCACTGCCGCCATCACCGACACCTTGATGGGCACCAAAAAGGGTGACACCACGCCCACCGCAATCATGCGCGAGCCTTCTGGCAGGGATTTAACCAGCGGCATGGCCAGCAAATCGTAAAGCTGCGATGGGCCCGGGTAAAACAGCAGCACCGCCAAGATCGCTCCTACACCGTACAAGGCATGCAACAGGCGGTCACGCAGCTCAACCAGATGCTGAACAAACGGTTGCTCGGTGCCCGCCAGTTCGTCTTCTTTGGTTTTGTCGCCGTCTTTGGGGTCTGATTTGGAGTTGAAAGAGTCAGTCATCGAGTCAATAGTTACCCAGTGCTTTTGGGCGGAAACGCGCTACCCGGGCGGCACCAGACAAGGCCTTGGTGCGGGTGCCAGTGCGGGCCTTGTACCAGCTGGGTGTAGCCCCCTGCTTGACGCGCCATTTCTTCTTGGGGTGTTTGTATTCAGGGAAGCTGGGGGTTGAATTGGTCAACGAATGCGATGCCTCACTCGTGGCATCCGCCCAGCTTTTCTCGAAATCACTGGCACCAGTTTGGATGGAGTTTTCCACGTCACGGGCCGCGTCCACTACTGTGTCCTTCATTTTTTTCAGTTCGTCAAGCTCCATGGAACGGCTGACTTCGGCCTTGACGTCGGCCACATAACGACGGGCACGCCCCAGCAGAGTTCCTATCGTTTTGGCCAGACCTGGAAGCTTTTCCGGCCCAATCACGACCAAAGCAATACCGCCAATGATGGCAATTTTGGTGACCCCGATGTCAAACATTCAGCAACACCTCCAAGCGGTAGCCAGAAATGCACGAAACCATAGCGTTGTCAGGCTTTGGTTTTGGCTTCGACATCAATGGTTTCTTTGGCCGTGGTGGTGGCTGCGCCCACTTGCTGGGCCGGTGCCGCAGCAGGTGCATCAGCGGCTTTGTCGCCGCCGTCTTTCATGCCGTCTTTGAAGCCTTTAACTGCACCACCTAGGTCGCCACCAATATTGCGCAGCTTTTTAGTGCCAAAAATTACCACAATGATGACCAAGAAAATGATCAGGTGTGTTGTCGAAAATCCCATGAGGTTCTCCTAAAAAATTAAACTGATTTTAAAGTGCTTTGGATAGTGCCAGAGTTCCGCTGCACCAAGCCTTGAAATTGGCGGGGAATAGCGCGGGAGGCGTCGATAACCCGGGAGTCAGCCGCGCAGCCACGGGCGCGGGCCGCCCATGACGTGGATGTGCAGGTGGTGCACTTCCTGCCCGCCTTCAGCCCCGGTATTGGTCACGATGCGGTAACCGCCTTCAGGATATGGCCTGCAACCCTGCTCCAAGGCCAGCTTGGGAGCCAGCACCATCATGCGCCCCATCAGACCCGCATGCTCGGCACCGAGCTGTGCAAATGAGGGAATGTGCAGCTTGGGAATCAGCAAAAAATGCACCGGTGCCCAAGGGTTGATGTCGTGAAACGCGTAAAGCTCATCATCCTGATAAACCAGCTTGGACGGAATTTTGCCCGCGATGATTTTGCAAAACAGGCAGTTGGGGTCGCTCATGTCAGCTCGCCTCACGCGCCAGCGCCTTGCGCAGGGCTTTTTCTTCGATGCCGCTGGTGCCTGCGCGGCGCTCCAGCTCGGCGATCACGTCGGCAGGCCGCAATCCGTAATGGGCCAAGGCGATCATGCAGTGAAACCACAAATCAGCCACCTCACCCACCACTTTGGATTTGTCACCGCCCACGTCCGCGTCTTTGGCGGCCATCACGACTTCGGTGGCCTCTTCGCCGATTTTTTTCAAAAAACCGTCTGGACCTTTTTGCAACAGCCGGGCCACATAGCTGGTACCAGCATCGCCACCGCGCGCAGGCAGACGGCTTTCAATCACATCGGCCAATTGGGCCAGGGCGTCATGGGAGGGTTGAGAGGACATAGTTCTATTTGTAGAGAGTCTGCGGGTCTTGCAAGACCGGCTCAACGACCTGCCACTGGCCATCTTTGAGCAGACTGAAGAAGCAACTGTGGCGACCCGTGTGGCAGGCAATGGATTGGGATGGCTCACCAACATGGTCATGGGTTGACCCAGGCTGGGTCACTTTGAGCAACAGCACGTCGTTGTCACAGTCCATGCGAATCTCATGCACGGTTTGCACTTGACCGGACTCCTCGCCCTTGGCCCACAGCTTGTTGCGCGAGCGGCTGAAGTAAACAGCCCGCCCCAAACGCTCGGTTTCCTGCAGGGCCTCGCGATTCATCCAGGCGAACATCAGCACATCGTTAGAGCCCACCTCTTGCGCAATCACGGGAATCAGGCCTTTTTCATCCCATTTGATATCGTTTAACCAGTTCATGCGGGCATTGTCAGGCATTTTGATGCGACCTCAACGTCACTATACTATTTATAGCAAACTATTGATATCTGACGGGGACTTTGTGGTTATTTGTCTTAAATTCTGACAGGAATGCCACATTCAGCCATGCGCGCCTTGGCTTGGCCCACGGTGTATTCACCGTAGTGGAAGATGCTGGCAGCCAGCACCGCATCAGCCCCCCCCATCTTGATACCGTTGACCAAGTCATCCAGCGTGCCAACCCCGCCTGAGGCGATCACGGGGATCTCGATGGCATCACTGACAGCGCGGGTCAGCGCCAAATCGAAGCCGGACTTGGTGCCGTCGCGGTCCATGCTGGTCAGCAAGATCTCACCTGCGCCGCGCTGGGCCATTTCGACCGCCCACATCACCGCGTCCATGCCGGTGTTTTTGCGCCCGCCGTGGCTAAACACATCCCAGCCAGGGCCGATTTCTTCGCCGCTCAAGGTGCGCCGTTTGGTGTCATCGGCAGAGCGGCGTTTGGCATCGATGGCAACCACAATGCACTGGGCACCGTATTTGGCAGAGGCATCGTCAATCACCTGCGGGTTGGCGATGGCTGCCGAGTTGAAACTGGTTTTGTCCGCGCCCGCATTGAGCAGCCGTCGCACATCATCCACGGTGCGCACCCCACCACCCACGGTGAGAGGTATGAAGACCTGTGATGCCACCGCTTCGATCATGTGCAGGATCAACCCCCGGTTATCGCTGGTGGCGGTGATATCCAGAAAGGTGAGCTCGTCCGCGCCCTGCTCGTTGTAACGCGCAGCGATCTCCACCGGGTCGCCTGCATCACGCAGCTCGACAAAGTTGACACCTTTGACGACGCGGCCACCGGTGACGTCAAGGCAGGGGATGATTCGTTTGGCTAACACGTGGACGACCGTGGGGGCAATATCTCTAGCCGTTCAACTCGTCCGCCCGCTCTTGCGCGGCCTGAAAGTCCAGGTCACCCGAGTAGATGGCGCGCCCACAGATGACACCCTCAACGCCTTCACTTTCTACCTCGCACAGGGCTTCAATATCAGCCATGTTCGACAGGCCACCCGAGGCGATCACGGGAATGGTGAGCGCCTGGGCCAGTTTGACGGTGGCCTCCATGTTGATGCCCGACAACATGCCGTCACGGCCAATGTCGGTGTAAATAATGGATTCAACGCCGTAGTCTTCATATTTCTTGGCCAAATCAATCACGTCGTGGCGCGTCAGCTTGCTCCAGCCGTCGGTGGCGACTTTGCCTTCGCGTGCGTCCAGACCGACGATGATGTGACCACCAAAGGCCGTGCAGGCGTCTTGCAGAAAACCGGGGTTTTTGACGGCGGCGGTGCCAATGATCACGTAGCGCAGACCGGCATCGAGGTAACGCTCAATCGTGTCCAGATCCCGAATACCGCCACCCAGCTGAACATCGACTTCGCTGCCGACGGCTTTGAGAATTTTGCGAATCGCCATCTCGTTTTGAGGGTGGCCTGCAAAAGCACCATTCAAATCCACCAGATGCAGCCGCCGCGCCCCTTTGTCAACCCAGGTTCGAGCCATGAGCGCCGGGTCATCTCCAAAGGTGGTGGATTGAGCCATGTCGCCTTGTTTAAGGCGAACACACAGACCATCTTTCAGGTCAATTGCAGGAATAAGCAGCATGAGGCGCGAGGAAGCGAGTGGAGATCAGGGATTCCAGGAAAGGAAGTTCTTGTAGAGCGACAAACCGTGAGCGGCGCTTTTTTCTGGATGAAATTGGGTTGCAAAAATATTATCGCGCGCAATGGCAGCCGAAAAGCGACTCCCATAGTCAGCTTCGCCCACGCTGTGGCGCGCATCAGACGGTTGGGCGTAAAAACTATGTACAAAATAGAAGTAACTGCCGTCCGGCACATCCCCCCAGACCGGATGCGGGGCCGCACCGTGGTTGTTACGGTACACCTGATTCCAGCCCATTTGCGGCACCTTAAAGCGGCTTCCGTCGGGTTGAAGCCGCCCTGCCAAGTCAAATTTAATCACTTCGCCATGAATCAACCCCAAACCGGGGGTACCGGCGCCGGGGGACTCTTTACGGCCTTCATGGCTGTGGTCCAACAACATTTGCATGCCCACACACACGCCAAACAGAGGTTTGTTGGCGGCGGCCTCCAGCACGGACTCTTTCAAGCCGGAGTCCTGCAGGTCAAACATGCAGTCGGGCATGGCACCCTGCCCCGGCAACACAACACGGTCGGCGGCCCGAACTTCATCCGGATTGGCGGTGATAACCACCTGATAACCGGTACCCACAGCGGCTGCCCGAACTGCTTGCGCCATGGAAAACAGATTGCCCATACCGTAGTCCACCACGGCAACGGTTTTAGGAATCAGGTGATTGGGCAGCGAACTCATCGACAAAATCATCAAATTAGGCGCTACTGAAACAATAGCTAACAAAGACCAGTGGGCGGGGACTTGAGGTCTATTTTATCTAAAAATGACTACAGACTGCCCTTGGTCGACGGTATGGTGCCAATCGAGCGCGGGTCCAGCTCCAGCGCCGCGCGCAGCGCACGGGCGAAGGCCTTGAACACGGTCTCGGCTTGGTGGTGGGCGTTTTCACCCTTCAGGTTGTCAATGTGCAGGGTCACAAACGCATGGTTCACAAAACCCTGAAAAAACTCATGCGCCAGCTGGCTGTCGAAGGTGCCAATCATGCCGCTCTTGAAGGGCACATCCATCACCAGACCGGGGCGGCCCGAGAAGTCAATCACCACCCGGCTCAGCGCCTCGTCCAGCGGCACATAGGCGTGACCATAACGGCGAATGCCTTTTTTGTCGCCCACCGCTTTATGAACGGCCTGTCCGAGCGTGATGCCAACGTCTTCCACCGTGTGGTGGCCGTCAATGTGCAGGTCACCGTCGGCCTGAATGTCCAAATCAATCAGGCCGTGGCGGGCGATTTGGTCCAGCATATGGTCAAAGAAACCAATGCCGGTGGACAGGCGCGATTGGCCCGTGCCGTCGAGGTTGACTTTGACGCGAATACGCGTTTCGGCTGTGTTGCGCGACACCTCGGCGATGCGGGGTGGGTGTGCAACAGGGACTTCAGTCAGGGGGTAGGTGGTGGTCATAAGGATTCCTGCAGTGCGGCCAGCATCTGCGTGTTTTCAGTGTCAGTTCCGACGGTCAAGCGAAGGCAATTGGCCAGCAAAGGGTGCATTTTAGAAACGTTCTTGATCAGCACGCCCCTCGCTTTCAGGCCTTCAAAGACGTGTTGCGCCCTGTCACCGTCGCCCAGCACCCGCACCAGAATCATGTTCGCATCGCTGGGCCAGATCTGGATGCCGGGAGTGGCCCGCAGGGCAGCCATCAAACGGGTGCGTTGGGCACGCAGATCAGCCGCTTGGCGCGCAAACACATCGGCATGCTCCAGCGCAAACAGAGCGCATTCGCAGTTGAGCACGCTGATGTTGTAGGGCGGGCGCACCTTGTTGATGTGGCCAATCAGGTCGCGCTGGCCCATCATGTAACCCAGGCGTACGCCTGCCAGACCGAACTTGCTCATGGTGCGCATCAGCAACACGTGGGCATGTTCTGCCGGATGGCTGCGCATCGTGTCGATATAGCTACGGCTGGAAAACGGCTGGTAGGCCTCGTCCATCACCACAATGCTGCTTGTGTGACATGCCGCTGCGACCACACGGGCCACGGCACCTTGGTCCCACAAGTTGGCGGTTGGGTTATTGGGGTAGGCTAGATAGACGATGGCAGGCTTGTGGAGCGCAATGGCCGCGAGCATGGCGGGCTCATCCAACTCAAAATCAGCAGTCAGGGGAACGCCACAGAAGTCCATGCCCTGTAATTGGGCACTCAAGGCATACATCACAAACCCCGGCACAGGCGCCAGGATGACTGGTTTAGCGCCTGCTGCACCATCGGCGGGCACGTCACACGCGATGGCCAACAACCCGATCAACTCGTCGGAGCCATTGCCCAGCATGATGTCCAACCCATCCGGTATTTGGGCGTAGTCAGCCAGGGCATGGCGCAGGTCGTCCACGCGTTTGTCGGGGTAACGGTTCAGCGCCAGCGCACCCAGGCGTTGACCCAACTCAGCCTGTAATTCGGATGACAGGCGATGCGGGTTTTCCATGGCGTCCAGCTTGATCATGCCCACTGAGTCCTGAACGGGGTAGGCGTGCATAGACTGGACGTCCTGGCGGATGCGGGTGGCTATAAGTTGTTGCAAAGAGGGCATTGGGTCGTCAGCCATAGGGAGATCAAATATATTTGTGCAGAAAGATCAGCGCAATCGCATCTCCGCAGCGCGGGCATGCGCTTGCAGGCCTTCACCGTGGGCCAATATCGACGCAATTTGGCCCAGGGTTTGCGCGCCCTGCTCGCTCACCTCAATCAGGCTGCTGCGCTTCTGGAAGTCATATACCCCCAGCGGGCTGGAGAAGCGCGCCGTGCCACTGGTCGGCAACACGTGGTTGGGGCCTGCACAGTAGTCACCCAGGCTCTCGCTGGTGAAGGCCCCCAGAAATATCGCGCCCGCATGTTTGAGTAAAGGCTCCCAGCGGTGCGGGTCACGGCTGGAGACTTCCAGGTGTTCGGGCGCGATGGAGTTGCTGATGGCACAGGCTTCTTCCATGCTGCGGGTGTGGATCAAGGCACCTCGCCCGTTCAGCGATTTGGCAATGATCTCGGCGCGTGGCATTTCGGGCAGCAGGCGGTTGATGGCGGCCTGCACCTGGTCTATGTAGGTCGCATCAGGGCACAACAAAATGCTTTGTGCCAGCTCGTCGTGCTCGGCTTGGCTGAACAAGTCCATCGCTACCCAGTCGGGGGGGGTGGAGCCATCGGCCAACACCAGAATTTCGCTGGGTCCGGCAATCATGTCGATGCCCACGGTACCAAACACGCGGCGCTTGGCGGCGGCCACATAGGCGTTGCCTGGGCCGGTAATTTTGTCCACATGGGGAATGGTCACCGTGCCGTAAGCCAGTGCGGCTACAGCCTGTGCGCCACCAAGGGTGAACGCCCGCGTGACACCCGCCAGATAGGCAGCGGCCAACACCATGGCATTTTTCTCACCCCCCGGCGTGGGGACGACCAGGATGATTTCACCCACCCCCGCCACATGGGCCGGAATGGCGTTCATCAGCACACTGCTCGGGTAAGTCGCCTTGCCGCCGGGCACATAAATGCCCACACGATCCAGCGGCGTGACTTTCTGGCCCAGCAGTGTGCCGTCGTTGTCACGGTAGCTCCAACTCTCACCATTGGCTTTTTTCTGGCGCTCGGGGTAGTTGCGCACGCGCAAGGCGGCCGCTTCAAGCGCCTCGCGCTGTGCGGCGGGAATGGTCTCAAACGCTGCTTTCAGCTCGGCTTGAGACAGCTCCAAATCTTTGACCGAAGTAGCGTTCAGGCGGTCGAAGCGATTGGTGTAGTCCAGCACCGCCGCGTCACCACGCTGCTTCACGTCGCGCAGGATGTCAGCGGCGACCTGGTCGATGGCGACGTCAGTCTCCGTTGACCAGTGCAGGCGCGCCTTGAAATCTGCATCAAATGTGCGAGAAGTCGTTGACAGACGG
>JANOLC010000054.1:0-7112 GCA_031419575.1 Burkholderiales bacterium
GCAATGACGGAGGGCCCAGCGGCAAGTGCAGCGGTGGTTGCGACGGCGGGTTTGACAGCTGGTGCGACGGATGCCGCAGTCGTTGATGCTGTGGCGATGGGTGCCACGGAGGAGGGCTGCGCACTCTGGGCCAGTCCCAACGCAGCCCACGTTCCAGCCAACGCCAAAACAAATGTTGCCCGCCAAAGACCTTCGACGGTACTGAATTGCACAAGCGCAGCTGGGTTGGCGATAGGCCTGATCATCTTCGTGTTGCCCTACGGGCTTACTGGCTTGGTTGCTGTTGGACCGGTTTAGCCTTGAGAAACTGCAAAAAACCGGGGTCAGTGTAGGCCGATGGAGGCAGGTCATCTGTGAGCAGCGCAGCATCTACCTCGGCGATTTCAGCGGCCCGGTTTTCGTTTTGAACCACGTTGATGGCAATCAACCCAGCCAGCAGTGCAATCAAGGGAATTGCGGCTGCAATTCGGTCCCACAAACTCAGGTTTTCATCACCAAAGGTCATAGTGGCTGCCCCGCCGGACGCGCTGACGCTGGAGGCAGATACTACTTTGCGTTTAGCCAGCGCCTGGGTCCGCGCCACGCGCAGACGCTCAGAGATGTCGTGCGGCAGGGCGTTGGAGGCTTCTGACAGCCGAGAGGCCACGTGGATGCCAAAGCGATCCTGGGCCAGTTGTGACTGTGCGCCGCTGCGAGAGAAATTTGTTTGATTCATGGTCTTAATCCTTTAGCACTCAATGCTTTGTTGAGGGCTTGCACCGCCCTGGAGCAGTGTGTTTTCACACTGCCTTCGGAACAGCCCATGGCCGCAGCGGTTTCTGCCACATCCAACTCCTCCCAGTAACGCATGAGAAAGGCTTCTCGTTGACGCGCGGGCAGTTCCTGGATCTCAATTTCAATCTCATGCAATATCTGCGCCCGGGAATGGGATTTCTCGGCACTCTCGGTTTGCTCTGAGCTGTCTTGCAAGTTTAAAGTTTCAAGTAAATCGAATTCCCCGTCATCTGAGCCGGATTCAAAGTCGCTCATGTTGGAAAACAGCGCACCCCGCGTCTTTTGCCGCCGGAACCAGTCAAGTGTGCAATTGGACAGAATGCGCTGAAATAGCATGGGCAGCTCTTCAGCCGGCTTGTGGCCGTAATGCTCTGCCAGCTTCATCATGCTGTCTTGCACGATATCGAGCGCCGACTCTTCATTTCGCACGTGATAGACCGACCGTTTGAAGGCGCGCTTTTCAACGCTTTTCAAAAAATCGGAGAGTTCTTGTTCGGTAGCCAAGTGATGTAGGCCGAATGGGCACTTATCTGGTGGGTTGTAACAAGCAAGAATTATGTCATTTACGTTAAACGGGCATACCCTTAGACAAGGCCCTTCCCGCACGTAAATCAACGTCCGCATCCGCAGTGCGATAATGCGCGCTGCAAATCAAAAGGCAAACGGGTCTTGGCTCGGCGCACCACTTATCGCGCTTATGGTCTTGACCTCAAGTTCCGACGCAACTTCAAAAGAGTTTGTGAAGGCGCACCCAAGGCTTTTCGTCAGAGAAATTCACAAAGGTTCATCATGGAAATATCAAAAGCTGAAATCGCTTCGGCGGCCGCTGCGGCCGCCAAAAACTCGCCATCCAACACGTCATCTGCTTCCTCGGCAGCGACCACCAGTGTCCCTGAACTCAGAGGCGCTGAAATTCTCATCAAAGCGCTTCAGGCCGAAAACGTCAAATACGTTTGGGGTTATCCTGGCGGTGCGGTTCTGCACATTTACGACGCGTTCTACAAACAAAACACCATTCAGCACGTTTTGGTTCGCCATGAGCAGGCGGCCGTTCACGCAGCTGACGGCTATGCCCGTGCCACAGGTGACGTTGGGGTGGCCCTGGTCACTTCTGGCCCCGGTGTCACCAATGCGGTCACCGGCATCGCCACGGCCTACATGGACAGCATCCCGATGGTGATCATCACAGGCCAGGTGCCCACTCACGCCATTGGTCTTGATGCCTTCCAAGAGTGCGATACCGTGGGTATTACCCGGCCCATCGTCAAGCACAATTTCTTGGTCAAGGACGTGCGGCACATGGCCGAGACCCTGAAAAAGGCGTTTCACATTGCCCGCAGTGGTCGCCCCGGCCCTGTGGTGGTGGACATTCCCAAAGACGTTTCGTTTAACAAAACGTCTTATGCAGGTTACCCCGCTTCGGTCGAGATGCGCTCCTACAACCCGGTGCGCAAGGGCCATGGTGGTCAGATTCGCAAAGCGCTGCAATTGCTGCTTGCGGCCAAACGCCCCTACATCTACACCGGTGGTGGCGTGTTGCTGAGCAACGCCTCGGCCGAGCTGCGCACGCTAGTCGACATGTTGGGTTACCCCGTCACGAATACCCTGATGGGTTTGGGCGGGTACCCAGCCAGCGATCGTAAATTTTTGGGCATGCTGGGCATGCACGGCACGTTGGAAGCCAACCACACCATGCAGAACTGTGATGTGTTGCTGGCCGTTGGCGCACGGTTTGACGACCGTGTGATTGGCAACCCCAAACACTTTGCGCAGGTGGAGCGCAAGATCATTCACATCGACATCGACCCATCGAGCATCTCCAAACGCGTCAAGGTCGACATCCCCATCGTGGGCGACGTCAAGGACGTGTTGCTGGAGATGATCGCCATGATCAAGGAAAGTGCGGTTAAACCCGATGCCAACGCACTGGGTGCTTGGTGGGACACGATTGAAGGCTGGCGCAAACGCGACTGCATGAAATACAGCATGGGCAAGGGCGACGTGATCAAGCCGCAATACGTGGTGGAAACTCTCTGGAATATGACCAAGGATGCGGACACGTACATCACCTCCGATGTAGGCCAGCACCAGATGTGGGCGGCACAGTATTACAAGTTTGACGAACCCCGCCGCTGGATCAACTCGGGTGGTTTGGGCACCATGGGTGTGGGCATTCCCTACGCCATGGGTATCAAGCTGGCCAAGCCCGACGCCGAAGTGTTTTGCGTGACGGGTGAAGGATCGGTGCAGATGTGCATTCAGGAGCTTTCAACCTGCCTGCAATACAACACACCCATCAAGATTGTGGCGCTGAACAATCGCTATCTGGGCATGGTGCGCCAGTGGCAGGAGTTCGATTACGAAGGCCGTTACAGCCACAGTTACATGGATGCCTTGCCCAACTTCGTGAAGCTTGCCGAGGCGTATGGCCACGTTGGCATGTTGATCGAAAAGCCGGGTGACGTAGAAGGCGCGTTGCGCGAAGCCCGCAAGCTCAAGGATCGCACCGTGTTCATGGATTTCCGCACTGACCCCACCGAGAACGTGTTTCCCATGGTGCAGGCTGGCAAGGGCATCAATGAAATGCTGCTGGGCAGCGAAGATTTGTAAGTTCACCTATCAAAAGTACTTCAAGTCCCCGTATATATTGAATAGTTCGCTATTGAATAAATAGCACCCCATTGCTTCCCATTCAACCCTAATTTTTGACGAATCTATTGCCTGCCGAGCCTGGTTGTTACCGCAATCAGGGGAGGGCAGCGAAAAGAGGAATCTGTCCCTATGAAACACATCATTGCAGTTTTGCTGGAAAACGAGCCCGGTGCCCTTTCCCGCGTGGTGGGCCTTTTTTCAGCCCGTGGTTACAACATTGAGTCGCTCACGGTAGCTCCCACCGAAGACCCGACGCTGTCGCGCATGACGATTCAAACGTCAGGTTCCGATGACGTCATCGAGCAGATCACCAAGCACCTGAACCGCCTCATTGAGGTCGTCAAGGTGGTGGACCTGACCGAAGGCTCCTACACCGAGCGTGAGCTGATGATGGTCAAGGTGCGGGCGGTCGGCAAAGAGCGCGAAGAAATGAAGCGTATGGCCGACATCTTTCGCGGTCGCATTATTGACGTGACCGAGAAAAGTTACACCATTGAGCTGACCGGTGACCAGTCCAAAAACGATGCGTTTCTGGAAGCCATCGAGCGCAGCGCCATTCTGGAAACGGTTCGCACCGGCTCCAGCGGCATCGGGCGTGGTGAGCGTATTTTGCGAGTCTGAACGCGATTGAAGTGATTTGATTTAGCCGTCCGTGCGCGCGTTTCGACAGGCTCAACGCGAACGGATTTGACAGTGGCGATACACGTTAACCGTTCGCCCTGAGCCTGTCGAAGGGCATTTCGCCAGTAACCCACTTAGGAGAAGAAGATGAAAGTTTTTTACGACAAAGATTGCGACCTCAGTCTGATCAAGGGCAAAACCGTGGCCATCATTGGTTACGGCAGCCAGGGCCATGCCCACGCACAAAACCTGAACGACAGCGGCGTCAAAGTGATCGTCGGACTGCGCAAGGGTGGTGCTTCGTGGTCCAAGGTTGAAAAAGCCGGTTTAACTGTCGCTGAAGTGGCCGACGCGGTCAAAGCCGCTGACGTGGTCATGATTTTGCTGCCAGACGAGCAAATCGGCACGGTTTACACCAACGATGTGGAGCCCAACATCAAGCAAGGCGCTGCCTTGGTGTTTGCCCACGGTTTCAACGTGCATTACGGCCTGGTCAACCCCCGCGCCGATCTGGATGTGTGGATGGTAGCTCCCAAGGCTCCTGGCCACACTGTGCGTGGAACCTACGCTCAGGGCGGCGGCGTGCCTCACCTGGTCGCGGTGCACCAGGACAAGTCTGGCAAGTCCCTGCAAATGGCACTGTCGTACTCCATGGCCAACGGTGGCGGCAAGGCCGGCATCATCGAGACCAATTTCCGTGAAGAAACCGAAACCGATCTGTTCGGTGAGCAAGCTGTGTTGTGCGGCGGTACGGTCGAGCTGATCAAGGCCGGTTTCGAGACACTGGTGGAAGCCGGTTACGCACCCGAAATGGCCTACTTTGAATGCCTGCACGAGCTGAAGTTGATCGTGGACATGATTTATGAAGGCGGCATCGCCAACATGAACTACTCGATCTCCAACAATGCCGAGTACGGTGAATATGTCACTGGCCCACGCATCGTGACGGACGAGACCAAGAAGGTCATGAAGCAAGTGTTGAAAGACATCCAGACTGGCGAGTACGCCAAAAGCTTCATTCTGGAAAACAAGGCCGGTGCGCCCACACTGATTAGCCGCCGCCGCCTGAATTCCGAGCACCAAATCGAAGTGGTAGGTGCCAAGCTGCGCGCCATGATGCCCTGGATTGCGAAGAACAAACTGGTGGACCAGACCCGCAACTAAGCTTGCTTTGGGTTGTCACCCCAAAAGGCCACTTCGGTGGCCTTTTTTGTTTCACATGGAGCGGGCAAGGGTTTGCCAGTCTCGTGAGTTGGGTGGTGGCTATCAGTCGCCCTACACTGTGGCCTGTTGTTAAAAGATGACTCGTTGCCGTATGCTACATAATACATAGCTAACTATTCAATGTTGACGGGGACTTTAGGCCTTATTTATGAATGAAAATACTGAAACTGATGGCGTAGAGGGTGATGTCGTCGTGGTGCGCAAGCGCCGCAAAGGCATCTACATCTTGCCCAATCTGTTCACGCTGGCGGCCCTGTTTGGCGGTTTTTACGCCATCATCATGGCCGTGAATGGGCGCTTCGACCAAGCGGCAATCGGCGTGTTTTGCGCCATGATTCTGGACAGTCTGGATGGCCGAGTGGCGCGCATGACCAACACCCAAAGTGCCTTTGGCGAGCAGATGGATTCCCTCTCCGACATGGTGTCTTTCGGTGCTGCACCCGCGCTGATCTCGTACATGTGGGCACTCAAAGGTCTGGGGCGCTGGGGCTGGTTGGCCGCGTTTGTGTATTGCTCTTGTGCTGCACTGCGTCTTGCGCGTTTTAACGTCAACACCGGGGTGGTGGACAAGCGCTACTTTCAGGGCTTGCCATCGCCCGCGGCGGCGGCACTGATTGCCGGGTTTATCTGGCTGATGACCGATCTGGGCTTTAAGGGTGTCGATAAACTGTGGGGCGTCTCCATCCCCTGGATCACATTCGCGGTGGCCTTGTACTCTGGGCTGACGATGGTGACCAATGTGCCGTTTTACAGCTTCAAAGACCTCAGCATGAAGAAGAGCGTGCCGTTTGTCGTGCTGGTGCTCATCGCCGTGGGCATTGCCATCATTAACCTGGACCCGCCAACGGTGATGTTCGGCGGCTTTGTCGCCTACGGATTCAGTGGTTATGTCATCTATGTTTACCGCAAAGCCAAGGGCATGCAGACGAGCGTGATCAGCACCTCCACGCAGGAGCCTGACGAGCGGGGCCTGCATTGATCCCCTAAATTTGTGCTAAAGTTATTACTTATGAGTACCTCTCATCCCATTTGTGCCACTGTTAGCATTTTTGCAAAAGCTGAAATCTCAGCTCTGAGCTTGAACTCGCTACTAGCCATCCTGCTAAGCAAGGCGGGCTGAGCGCGTATATCTTTTCGATTTACCCAAAACGGCCCGCCAGCATCATGCAGCGGGCCGTTTTGTTTTTCCTGACTGTATTGCGTATTCATCTTTTTGGAGCACCACAATGACCGACAAACTCATCATTTTTGACACCACCTTGCGGGATGGCGAGCAATCCCCCGGCGCCTCCATGACGCGCGATGAAAAGCTGCGCATTGCGCGCCAGTTGGAGCGCCTGAAGGTCGACGTGATTGAAGCCGGTTTTGCCGCCAGCTCCAACGGCGACTTTGAATGCGTCAAGGCGATTTCGGAGGCCATCAAGGAATCGACCATTTGTTCACTGGCCCGTGCTAATGACCGTGATATCTCCCGCGCCGCCGAAGCACTGAAGCCGGCCGCGTCAGGTCGCTTGCACTTGTTTTTGGCGACCAGTGCGTTGCACATGGAAAAGAAGCTGCGCATGACGCCCGATCAAGTGTTTGAGCAGGCCAAGTTGTCCACCCGATTTGCCCGCAATTTGATGGCTGACATCGAATTCAGCCCGGAAGACGGGTACCGATCAGACCCCGACTTTTTGTGTCGCGTGCTCGAAGCCGTGATCACTGAGGGTGCCACCACCATCAACGTGCCCGACACGGTGGGTTACGCCATCCCCGAGTTGTATGGCAACTTCATCAAGAACCTGCGCGAGCGCATTCCGAATTCCGACAAGGCAGTTTGGTCAGTGCATTGCCATAAC
>JANOLC010000055.1:0-7233 GCA_031419575.1 Burkholderiales bacterium
CTGATGTGTATTTGCCATTGTGCATGGAGCGTGTGGCACGAGACTTTGCGCAGCTACGGCGATAGACCCCGCGTTTTCTGGCGGGCTTTGCTCAGGGGCTAACATCTGACCTCTGATGCCCTCACTCACCCTACCCGCCCCCACCATCGACGTTGCCGTTGTCATGCGCCGCGAACGCATCGAAGGCGCGGCCAGCCGCTGGCAGACTTGGCGCTGGGTGCTGCATGACGTGGTTCAGGCTGAGCCGGGTTTCGGCAGCGCGCCCCGACTTTTATTCAAAAATGATAGCGAAGAACGCTGGCTGCATCCGGACTTCAGGGTTAAATTGCTTGAAACCGACGCTGAAGGCTACTATTTGAACGTCACCACGCAGGCCCCGTGCTGGTTTGTGTTGTGGCGCATGGAGGAAGAGGCAGCCCTGGCTGACGAGCCCATCGCCATTCCGCAGATCGTGACGCTGAGCTACCACGATGCCGGGCGCTGGCTGGACGCGCAGGAGACGGTGGAACAAGTGCCCGCGCCGCCGGACATCGTGGCCTGGCTGCAGGGGTTTGTGGATGAATTCCATGTTCAAGAACTCAAGCGCCGCAAACGGCCCGAGAGCTTCAAATCGCTGACCGATCGTTTTGGCAACCCGGCGCGGGTGTCAACCGAGAAGAAATTTGGTGGTGGTGCGGGCGGTGGTGGAAACGGCCAAGGCGGCGCACCGTGACCGATTCCGCGTCGAAATCAAACCCCAAGTCCGACCCGCCTGATGGGTTTTTAAGCCGTTGGTCACGCCGCAAGCTGGACGTGCAGAGTGGCAAACCCGTGGCAGAGCCCACGCCAGCACCGGCCATGGTTGCCGTGCCTGTCACACCCCCCGCACCGACCCCTGTGCAGGAGGTAGCGCTAGATCAAGTCGAAAAGCCCGCTGCCCCGGAGCTGCCCACGCTGGCCGACGCGCAAGCCTTGACGAAGGACTCTGACTTCAAACCCTTCATGGCGCGTGGTGTGGCGGCGGATGTCAAAAATGCGGCCATGAAGAAGCTGTTCACCGACCCGCATTTCAATGTGATGGATCGCTTGGATATCTATATCGACGACTACTCGCTGTCCGACCCCATCCCCGAGTCCATGCTGCGCCAGATGGCCAGCGCCAAGTTTCTCAATCTGTTTGATGACGAGGCAGACCAGGACGTGCCAAAGCCCCCATCGCCCGACGTACTGCGGGATGATGCCGATACCACCGGCCCCCAAGTCGTGGCACAGTCGCCCGCACCCGATTCGCTAATTGAGACGCCTCTCAACACCACTGCCCATGACCACCCTGATTTGCGATTGCAACCGCACCATGCCGCTGAACCCCCAAGCCTTGGGCGAGGCGTTGCATGAGGACCTGACCCCTCACTCGGCGCTGTGTCGCCGGGAGGCCCCCGCGTTTCAAAAGGCCCTGCTCGCCGCTGAAAAATCTGGCGAATCGCTGGTGGTGGCCTGCACGCAAGAGTCGCGCTTGTTCACCGAGCTGGCCAGCCAGACCGAGGGAATCAAGGGTGAGCACCCCCTCAAATTCATCAACATCCGCGAGACGGGTGGCTGGAGCCGCGACGCCGCCAAAGCCATGCCCAAAATGGCCGCGTTGCTGGTGTTGGCTAAAGCGCCCGACCCCGAGCCGGTGCCCACCGTCACCTACAAGAGTGCAGGTCGGCTGCTGGTGATTGGCCCGCTGGATGAGGCCGAGCGCTTGGCGGCACTGTTGGACGACACGCTGGAGATTACGCTGTTTACCCAAGGTGCTGGCCAGCTGGGCGGTGCGCAGGCCCGGCGTTACCCGGTGATCAGCGGGCAGATCGACTCATTGACCGGTTGGTTGGGCGCGTTCGAGCTGGGCTGGACGCGCAACAACCCGATTGACCTGGATCTGTGCACCCGCTGCAACGCCTGCCTGACGGTGTGCCCGGAAGGTGCGATTGGACTGGACTACCAAATTGATAGCGAACTATGCAAGTCCCACGGGGACTGCGTCAAGGTTTGTTCTGTAGCCGGGGCGATTGACTTCCAGCGCAAGCCTGAAAGCCAGACCGAGTCGTTTGATCTGGTGCTGGACTTGCGCAGCGATGCGCAGGTCGCCAATGCCAATGGCGCAACCTTCACGCAACACGCGCCGCCGCAGGGTTATTTCAGGCTGGCCGATAGACGTTTGAGTGAAATCCAGACCCTGCTCAAACTGCGTGAGCTGGTGGGGGAGTTTGAGAAGCCCAAGTTCTTCGTCTACAAGCAAAAGCTGTGCGCGCACAGCCGCAACAAGCAAGTGGGCTGCGACGCCTGCATTGACGTGTGTTCGGCGCTGGCGATTTCTAGTGAGTCATCACGTCAACAGATCAAGGTAAATCCCAACCTCTGCGTCGGTTGCGGCGCCTGCACCACCGTGTGCCCCACAGGCGCGCTGACCTATGCCTACCCGCGTGCCAGCGAGCAGGGTGTCAAGCTCAAGACCTTGCTGACGACCTACGCACGTGCTGGCGGCAAAGACGCTGCCGTTTTGCTGCACAGCCAGGAGGCTGGCACCCAAGCGATCAACACACTAGGCCGCGCGGCGCAACTGGGTTCCAGAGGCAACAAGATTGGGCCGGCCGTCCAGGGCATTCCCGCCCGCGTGCTGCCCGTGCCGCTTTGGCACACGGCATCGACTGGCTTGGATGTGTGGTTGACGGCCATTGCCTACGGAGCCTCCCAGGTGTGGGTGTTGATGACGGCTGAAGAGGCACCGCAATACCGAGCGGCAGTTCGGGCGCAGATGGACATTGCGCAGGCGATTTTGACGGGGCTGGGCTACGCGGGTACGCACTTCGCCATACTGGATCAATCGAACGCCCAAGACTTGGCGCAGCTAGATCGGCTGCTGCAAGCCCCGCCCGCCCAAGGCGTAGCCCGTGCCGCCAGCTTTGCCGTGCAGGCTGACAAACGCGCTACGCTGGACTTGGCCATCGACCATTTGCTGGAGCAGGCTTCTTTGAAACCGGAAGTGATTGCGTTGTCTGATGCCTCGCCCTTCGGCACCCTGCAGATCAATACCGACACCTGCACCTTGTGCCTGAGCTGCGTCAGCGCCTGCCCGGCCAGTGCCTTGCATGACAACGCGCTGATGCCGCAGCTCAAATTCATGGAGAAAAACTGTGTGCAATGCGGCCTGTGCGTCACCACCTGCCCGGAAAATGCGATCACGCTCCAACCGCGCCTGTTGCTAACCCCCCAACGCAAAGAGGCGCGGGTGCTGAACGAGGCCAAACCCTACGCCTGTGTACGCTGCAGCAAGCCCTTTGGCACACTCAAAGCCATCGAAGCCATGCTGGGCAAGCTGGCGGGGCACAGCATGTTTCAGGGCGATGCGCTGGAGCGGCTCAAGATGTGTGGCGATTGCCGGGTGATCGACATTTACTCGTCGCCCACCGAGTCAAAAATCACCGACTTTTAAAGACATCGCCATGAATCCGACTTCTGATTTGAACCTGGCTTCAGCCTCCCACGTTGGCTCCTCGGCGCTGGACGAGGAAACCGCACGTGCCGAGGTTTATGGCTTGCTGGCCGCGCTGTACTACGCGCCGCCTACGCCTGACTTGTTGGCGATGCTGCGGGTGGCCGCAACCGAGGCACCCGCAGCGGGCGGTTTTTTGGAAGAGCCTTGGCGTGAGTTGGTGGGTGCTGCGCGGGCTGCGTCTGATGAGGCCATCCAGAGCGAATACAACGCGCTGTTTGGGGGTGTTGGCAAGCCCGAGATTTATCTGTTTGGCTCGCACTACCTGAGCGGCTTCCTCAATGAAAAGCCCCTGGCTGCCTTGCGCACTGACTTGGCCCGCCTGGGTCTGGGCCGCGACGACAGCATGAGTGAAACCGAAGACCACGTGGCCTACCTGTGGGAGGTCATGCGCTATTTGATTGCCGGGGATGATGTGGTGGTGGCCAACTTGACTGGGCAACGGCAGTTTTTCTCAACCCATCTGCAGCCTTGGGTGCTGCAGTTGTGTGATGCCGTGGCGGCCCACCCCAAGGCGCGGTTTTACGTGGCGCTGGCCGGTTTTACCCGGGCGTTTGTGAGCATCGAAATGCAAGGCTTTGACATGCTGGCCTGACGGGTGGGCTCGGTAAAATCGGGGCATGATTTCACAAGAACCCCGCCTCTGGAGCGACAACGGCTGGACCGCTCACATCATCAAAAATGAAGACGATGACGGCTGGGCCGTCGCCATGACCAAAGACGGCGCACGCGAGCCCGCCCTGATTGGGCCGTGGACGATGGGCCGGGACAAAAAGAACCCCAAACCGTTGGACGGTACGGCCTTCATCACGCTGGTTAAAACCGCCTCGGAATTTGTTCGCCGACAAGAGCAGCAGCAACACGCCGCTTTGCACCAAAGCATTTCAGTGGCAGTGGGCGCTAACAGAGTCACCGTGTCATTGGACATAGAGCCGGATGACGACAACCCTAGTGCCATATTGACCGCTCATGATGACGGGGGCGAACAGCTAGCTCAAGTGCGTGTGTCACCCGGCTTCAAGCTCAGCCGGGCCAGCGCGATCCAATGGGCAGAGGGCGGTTACCCCAAGCCAGTTGAGCGCTGAATGTCGGCAAATCAAGCAAGCACGCTTGGAGCCCAGGCCTGCGGAATCGACTTCGGCACCTCTAATTCCACCGTAGGCTGGTGTCGGCCCCAAAATCGCACTCCATCGGGTGGCAACACGTCGCTTTTGCTGCCACTGAAGATGGCAAATTGACGCTGCCGTCCAGCATCTTTTTTCATGCTGAGGACGCCCATGTCAGCTACGGTCGCGCAGCCATGGCCGACTATCTTGAAGGGCATGAAGGGCGATTGATGCGCTCACTCAAAAGCCTGCTGGGTACCTCCATGATGGACGGGCAAACCGAGGTTGCCGGGCGCGCCTTGCCGTTTAAAGATTTGCTGGCGCAATTCTTTGGCGAGTTGAAGCGCCGGGGCGAGCGCGCTGCCGGGCGCGAATTTACACAAGCTGTGCTGGGCCGCCCGGTCCACTTTGTGGACGACGATGTGGTCGCCGACCAGCGTGCCCAAGCGACGCTGGAAGATGTCGCCCACAAGGCAGGTCTGCGCGACGTGGTGTTTCAGTACGAGCCCATTGCGGCGGCCTTTGATTACGAGTCTCAAATCACCCGCGAAGAGCTGGTGTTGGTGGTGGACATTGGCGGGGGCACGTCAGACTTTGCCTTGATTCGCCTCGGGCCACAACGCGCAGTGCGGGCGCAGCGGCGTGACGACATCCTGGCCAGCGGCGGCGTGCACATTGGAGGCACGGATTTTGACCGGTCTTTGAGCCTGCGCAGTGTCATGCCCCTGCTCGGTTTGGGCACCTTGCTGAAAACGGGGTTGGAGGTTCCGTCAAGCCTGTATTTCAACCTGGCGACCTGGCACACCATCAACCTGGCGTACACCAAAAAAGTGCTGGCGGACGTCAATGACCTGCAACGCGAGGCGGCTGACAGCGCCAAAGTGGCACGCCTGCAAGCGGTGTTGGCTGAGCGCGCGGGGCATTGGCTGGCCATGCAGGTGGAGCAGGCCAAGATTGCATTGTCGGATGCTCCCAGCACGCTTATCAATATGGATAGGTTGGGCGCGGTGATGGCAGGTGAGTCTATCGCGCTACACCGTGAGGCGTTGGATGAGGCCATTCGCAACCAGGTCACTAAAGTTGAAGTCACTGTGGCTAACATGCTGCGCGCTGCCGGGTTGGCGGCTGCTGATATCGACACCGTGTTTTTCACCGGTGGCTCCAGCGGCGTGCCCCTGTTGCGCCAGCAGATATTGACCCTGATGCCCGGTGCCCGCTGTGTGGAGGGCGACTTGTTTGGCAGCATTGGGGCCGGCTTGGCGCTGGATGCCCTTCGGCAGTTCGGGCAATTCGGATAAAACCTGAGCGCCCTTCATTGGTAATAACCCCGGCTTGCTGAAGGTTGGCCGGGCGGCTACATTGGGCACGTATGAACTTACATTCCTAAGTTCATGTCACAGGAGACAAAAAAGATGACGCAAACGTTGGGTTCCAATCAAAGTCCAGTGTCCCGCCGCAAGATGTTTGCCACCGCCAGCACTTTGGGTGCCATGGCTGCAGCGGCCAGTTTGCTGCCGTCCGTGCAAGGCTCCGATGCTTTCACACCCGAGGCCAAACCGGCACCCGCTCGCGGTGGCGGCTATACGCTCACTGAGCACGTCAAACGTTATTACAAGACCACACTTATCTAGGTCTTGGTTGCCACAGTTCACGCCCTGCGTATCGTCGCATTGGCGCACTCTCAAATCCGATAAATCGGCAGGAGGTCCTCATGTTATTGACCAAAAAATTGGGTAGTCACTCGGGCACGTTTCACGTACCCAACACGCCAAATACACCCTTCGTTCACAGCTTGCGCCGCGGCCTCTCGACAGCTTTGCCGACCATGGACAGGCGCTCGTTTTTACGGCGCTCAGGCTTGGGCGTTGGCGTTGGTCTGGCCGCCGGACAACTAGCCTTGGTCAAAAAAGCCCATGCCGCTGAAGGCAAGGCGGCCATTGGCGAGGGCAAGATCGAGATTAAGCGGACGGTGTGTACGCATTGCTCTGTCGGCTGTGCGGTCGATGCCGTGGTTGAAAACGGCGTGTGGGTACGGCAGGAACCGGTGTTTGACTCCCCCATCAACTTGGGGGGCTACTGCGCCAAAGGGGCGGCCTTGCGTGAGCACGGCCATGGTGAGTACCGCCTGCGCTACCCCATGAAACTGGTCAACGGCAAGTATGAGCGCATCAGTTGGGACACAGCTCTCAATGAGATCACCACCAAGATGATGGACTTGCGCAAGGCCAGCGGGCCGGATTCAGTCTATTGGGTGGGTTCCTCCAAACACAACAACGAGCAAGCGTACTTGATGCGCAAGTTCGTCAGCTTCTGGGGCAGCAACAACTGTGACCACCAGGCCCGCATTTGTCACTCCACCACTGTCGCCGGTGTGGCCAACACCTGGGGTTATGGGGCGATGACCAATTCCTACAACGATATGCAGAACGCCAAGGTGGCGATGTACATCGGCTCCAATGCGGCAGAAGCCCACCCGGTCAGCATGGTGCACATGCTGCACGCCAAGGAGACCGGCACCAAGATGATGGACTTGCGCAAGGCCAGCGGGCCGGACTCGATTTACTGGGTTGGCTCTTCCAAACACAACAACGAGCAGGCGTATTTGATGCGCAA
>JANOLC010000056.1:0-1599 GCA_031419575.1 Burkholderiales bacterium
GCCGTGCGCTGGCCGCACATGTTTGCCACGCTGTCGCCCACCTACATGGGTATCGCCCAGGCGGCGTATGACTTCACCGTGCAATACCTGCGCGGCGAGGTGCCCAACACGCCGCCCGTGAAACGTCGCATGTACCCCACCAAGCAAATCGCTGTGGCTGAAATGAAGGTCAAGCTGGAGCAGACGCGCGCTATTTTTTTACAGAATGCCCGCGCCGCGCGAGTGGATCCATCCAAAGAAATTCGCCTGGGACTTTATGCGGCGCACTACACCATCATGGAAAATGCCAACGAGATCTGTCGCATTGCCGTGCGCACCTGCGGTGGGCAGTCCATGCTGAAAACCCTGCCCCTGGAGCGCATGTACCGCGACTCGCGCTGCGGCTCCTTGATGCTGCCCTGGACAGCGGAGCTGTGCATCGACCGCCTCGGGCGTGAATGTCTGTACGAAGCGGGCGAGCAGGACGAAGTGGACGCGCTCTAAAGCATGCCAGGCCTTGCCCTTGCTGATGCCATTCTGGGCCACGCGTTATCCAGCCCTTTGAAGGTGGCGCTTCACTTCGACGGTGAAGACATCAGCTACGCGCAACTCTGGCAACGCATTGAAGCGGCTACCACCAAGCTGGTGGAGCAGGGCGTGCGGCCCGGTGACCGCATTGCCTGGCTGGGCTTTAACGACCCGGCCATGCTGGTGCTTCTGTTTGCGTTGGCGCGGGTGAGTGCGATTTTGTTGCCACTGAATTACCGACTGGCCCCGGCAGAAATATCCGCCATATTGAGCCATGCCGGTGTGAACCTGATCGTGACCGATGCCGCCCATCAAGCCCATGACGCGGTCACCGGTTCAGGACTGCGGCTGCGTGAAGTCAACCGTGTGGGGGCGAACACGGGTGGCAGGGCCACTATCCCAGATGCTCTTAGTTCGGCCCAACTGCCGGGCAATGGCGCATCGCCCGTTTTGCTGGTCTATACCTCTGGCACCACTGGCAAGCCCAAAGGCGCGCTGCACACCCAAGCCGGGCTGATGGCCAACTGCGTGATTTCCGGCGACGCGCACGACTTTTCCGCCAGTGACCACGTGCTGACAGTTTTACCCATGTTCCACGTTGGCGGCTTGTGCATTCAGACCCTGCCTGCCCTGTACGCTGGGGCGACCGTCACGCTTCACGCCCGGTTTGATGCGTCCGCCTGGTTGAAAGACGTTGCACTGCGCCAACCCACCCTGTCCCTGTTGGTGCCCGCTACTCTGCGTGCCGTGCTGGACCACGCAAGCTTTGCCGCGACAGACTTGTCGTCCCTCAAGCTGCTCAATGCAGGGTCTAGCACCATCCCTGCCACCATGATTGAAGGTTTTCATGCGCGCGGTGTGCCGGTGTGCCAGGTGTATGGCTCGACAGAAACCGGCCCGGTGTCCATTTACCTGAAAGTGCCGGATGCCATGCAACGCATGGGGAGTGCCGGCAAAGCGGGTTTGAATGTGGATGTGCGTTTGGTCGATCCACAAGGCCACGATGTCGAATCCGGTGCGGTGGGTGAGTTGTGGATTTGCGCCCCCAACGTCATGACCACCTACTGGAACGACCCACTCAACCCCGCATTT
>JANOLC010000057.1:0-14438 GCA_031419575.1 Burkholderiales bacterium
GGCCCCATATGCCCAAGACCATCGAACTCCCTAAATTCAACCCGGGGCAAAACTGAGGACAAAAGTTGCGCTACACCCAACGCAGACTCCGGGGAAGATTTTCCGACCAAATACAAAACTGGAATGTCCAAATGGCTAAACGCACTCAACGCGGCAGGCTCGGTAAATAGCGCATGCCCCCATCGACGGACGTTGACGATCGACGCCGAAATTGGGGCTTTTCTGGAGTCCGGCGTGCTGTCCCAACTTTGCGGCCCCATCCAATAATCAATGAAGTGCATAGCGGCGTTGGACGGATTACCTGCGTCGAGCGCGTGGCCGGCAGCCTGGACCGCATGCCGAATTCCATCGGCAGCATTGGGCGAAGGCGATTGTGCGTCGATCAGCGAGAACAGGGTGGGTTCGTACAAAACCATTGCCCGCACGCGTCCAGGCTCCTTCAACGCCAACTTGAGTGCTATTGCGGCTCCGTAGGAATGGGCCACAACAAAGAAGGATTCGCCCGCAGAGCGAAGCACTGGCGCAATGAAATCTACTTCGTCATCCAAACAAATGGTTCTATCAGAGGGCCAATCAACACTCTTGCCCGATCCATAGGAATCTGGCGCAAGCACATGAAACCTGGGTGAGAGTGTTTCCAACAAGTCGCGCCATTGATTGGAGCTGCTTGCGTTGGAATGAAGGCAAACAACAGCGGGCCCGGCGCCTGCTTCGCGTGTGAATGGTG
Organism: Burkholderiales bacterium; assembly: GCA_031419575.1. Classification (GTDB taxonomy): domain Bacteria; phylum Pseudomonadota; class Gammaproteobacteria; order Burkholderiales; family Burkholderiaceae_C; genus JANYCG01. The sequence goes on from JANOLC010000057.1 coordinate 728, forward strand.
TCGCTGTGACCATAACGATATCTCCTTGACACTTTCAAAACAAAGACACTGCTTGTTGGCGGCGTCACTACAGCATTTGGCTATTTTGTATTGTTGCTGTGAACACATCATTAACGCTCTTCTCTTGGGCAGCGCTGGTTTCACGACATTCGCTTAGTCCTGCTTAAAGAGATGCTCTAAAAGAAAAGTAGATTGAATACCTGCCACTTCCATAAAACGTTCGCTCGGGTAACAGAGCAATCCAAAGTGGCCGTCTCTGATGTCAACCCAACGCTTGGGACCCGGGATCAGTGCGTAGGCGTGCATGGCAACTTCCAGGTTGGCGTGCACCATTTCATCTTCGGGTGCCACCATCAAAAGTATAGGTACACGTACATAAGCAGCGCAGAGCAAGGGTGTGTAGGGCACCGGTGCAGGTGGGAGCACGCGGGTGACTCGGTTCCTCCAGCCTGAGCCGGGACGCCCACCATATTCAATGAACCAGCGAAAGGCTTGAATCGGCTCCAAAAGTGAAGCAATGGATGATGGATCGAAAGAGACAACGGGAAGTGGGCCGGTAGTGGTTTCTGGTGTGCCCGCAACGTCGCCACTCTGCAAGGTTTTCTTGAAGGCAGAAATATAGTCCTCACTGGGCTGCAGACCCGGCAGGGATATTCCGAAAACAGGGCACTGGGCAACCACCGCGCAGGGTCTTGGGTCGCAAGCGGCAACTGCAACGACCTGTCCGCCGGTATAGCTGTCACCCCAAAGAGCGATGCGGCTGGCATCGATCTCAGGGTGATCGCTGGCAAAGTCCAATGCTGACAAGTAGCCGCGGCATTGAACCCAAGGATTGATCTCGCCGCGCGGTTCACCGCCGCTACGCCCGAAGTTGCGGTGGTCATAAACCATCGCAACAATGCCTGCGCGTGCAAACTCCCTCGCGTATTCAATCAATACCATTTCAACGGTGGCCGAGGTGCCATGAGCCATGATGACGGCAGGCTTGCGACCCGCGTTGGAAGATGGCAGCACAAGCCGTCCACGCAGAACAGCGCCTTCAGAGACGAATTCGATATCAGTTTCAATAATCATTGTGTCCTTACCGGCGAGTGATGACAATTTCGAGGTATTCGCTGGGTACAACCAGTGAGTCTGGCGCGGCGCGGTTCAATTTGTTGAGAAGATCCGTCAGGTCGTTGGTCAGCGCTACCGCTTGCTCGGACGGAATAGCAGCGAATGCCTTATGAACCGGTCCGTACCACGAACGGAAAACCTCTATGAAATGAGCTGCCGACCGATAACGAAAGTTGAAAGTTCGGCTCGCAAACGTGATGGATGCTGCCTGGTCGCCAAACAGCAATCTCAGGTGATCTTCAGTGCCCCAGAAAGCAGGCGACTGAACCCCTGCAGACGGGACGATGTAACGGCCGAGGGTCTTGAAGACCTGGCCAATGAAGCTGCCCGGCGTCCAGTTGGCAAGGCCAATGCATCCGCCAGGGCGGCAGACTCGCAAAAGCTCTGCAGCCGCCTTTGAGTGGTCGGGCGTGAACATCACCCCAAAAGTGGAAAGCACAATGTCGAAACTGGCGTCGGGGAACGGCAGCATCTCTGCATCCGCAACCTGGAATGTCACGTTAAGCCGTTCTGCGTGTGCGCGCTCGGCGCCTCTATCCAGCAAGCTGGCAACATAGTCGGTCGAGATAACTTTACAGCCGCGACGCGCTGCAGCCAGTGTGGCATTGCCATTGCCGGCGACGTCCAGGACGTCTTGATCCCAGCGCAGATCGCAAGCTTCAGCGAGTTGTTCGCCGACGATTTGTAACGTTGTCCCGATGACTGCATAGTCTCCGCTAGCCCAAGCAGCCTGCTGGCGAGTTTTCAGGGCATTGAGGTCGGTGGGGTTGGTCATGGCATGTGGCTCCTGTGTGTTGACAGGAGTCAGTAGGCCATGCGGGTGCAGTCTGTCCCTAGGGACTGGAGTCCCGGTTTGCTGGCAAAGGGCCCTTCAGTTGCGGGACCGCAGCCCCAGGCCGGAAGCGCCCAATTCGCCCAAGCCAGCCGTGCGAGCCCGCACAATGGCTTGTGGCCTATTTTCAACTTGCAATTTTTCGAAGATCGCAGTGATGTGGTTGCGTACTGTCTTATCGGCAACACTCAAGTGGGCAGCAATTTGAGCGTTGTCCAGTCCGCCAGCCAGCAGGTTGAGCACCTGGTGCTCACGTGGTGTGAGTACAGGAAAAGCACTGGCACCAGTTTCATCTGGCAAGAGAAACTGGTGCAGCAACTCATGCAGCCGGTTGAACGCTGGCTCCCCGCAGAGGGGAACATGGCTCCTGCTGTCGAGCGGCTCAAAACGCGCGCCTGGAATGGATGATGCCAAGAAGCGCCCTTCCTCCAAGGGCACGCGATGGTCTCCCCGGCTGTGAAGTACGAGTGTGGGCACGCGAATTTGCGACAAGTAACCGGAAGCGTCCATATCCGCAAAAGCGCGCATCAGCCGTGCCGCTGTGCACGGTTGAGTGGCGCGACGCTGAATTTCGTTGAAAGCATGGGCTTGTGCAGGTGTCGCATTCGGAAAGAATTGCGAGGTGAACATTTGCAGAAACGCCGGGTTATCTTGGCCCCAGCCAAGCTCTACGAGCCGGGTCATGGCCTGAAACAAGTCGCGCTGAGCGTCGCTAGGATCCCTCACCAGGGTGCCACGTGCAAACGCCCCACAGAGAACCAGGTGACTGACGCGCTCGGGATGGCGCGCAGCATAGGCAATGGATACCGCACCCCCTTGAGACATGCCCATCAAGGCAAATTTCTTCAGCCCCGCCGCGTCCACCACACTCTCCAAATCTGCAACCAGCACATCCAGCGTGAAGGTCTCAAGATCCCGATCGGATAGACCGCATCCCCGACAGTCGTACCGCGTCAGCCGGTGCCTGCGTGCCAGCGCTTCGATCCAAGGGGCCCAAACAGGTGTCTGCCCGTCAAAATCCAGGCTCCCAAGCCAATGGGCCGCCCGCACCAGCGCGGGCAGGGTTGTGCCATTACCCGTCGTCGAGAAAGCGATACGCGTGCCGCCGATCGAGCGTGAAAACTGTATTTGCTGTTCGGTCATGTTCGAGTACTTCAGCTAAAGCCAATTTTTCTAGTATCCATGCATTTGGTCGTTTGCATGGTGTTTCTCGAAATTGACTAGCCGACCACCTTTCTCTCCTCCTTTGAAGGTACATGACTTGTCCCACAATCCGTTTCAAGCCAAGGCAGTCGCCGCGTTGAACATGTCAAACGGCTGTGCGCTGAAAACGGTTTTTACCGTTGGCGGATGTCGTAACGTTTGCCCAACCACACAACACCTTTCAGCTGCAATTAAAAGGGTCTCCAGCATTTCTGGTGGCGTGCCTTCCTTGGCTTTGAGATGGATGTCGCACGTGATGGACTGGAATCCCACAGGGACATCCTTTTGAATGCCCATGGCTCCGCGCACGTCGACCGTAGCTTTGACTTGAACTTCCAAAGCAATCAGTTCAACCCCCATCAGATTGGCAACCATCCGGATACAGGAATCCTGGCAGGCTGCCAAGGCGGCGCACAGCAGGTCACCAGGACACGGCGCATCATAGGGACCGCCAACCGCCCCGTGTACGCCGAAGGGCACGGTCGCATCGCCCCCGTGCATCGGCTTAACCAGCGAATGAAAAGGGTCAGACGGATCGATGCCGCAGGTGCGCGCTTGATCCGTGACCATGGCGAGTTCTGGTGTCTCTTTGTACTGTGCGCGCAAGCTTGCTTGGGCTTCGTAGACGGTACGTTCGATCAAATGTTTGAGCATGATAATTTCCTTAAAAAGTTGGGTTGCGGCGCAACGATAAAAGGGTGGCCAATCCAAGTCCTTTAAAGTTCTTAAAAATCTGCTAAATGTTGCTAACGATGTCATCCTCTGAGAAATCACATGCAAGACAACTACCAATTTGATCGATTCGAAGTCAAACCGGCCGAGCGCTTGTTGTTGGTGGACCGCGTCCCGACGGTGGTGGGTGCCCGTGCTTACGATTTGCTCTTGTGCCTGCTGGCGCATCGGGATCGGGTGATGTCCAAAGGTGAAATCATTGAAATCGTCTGGCCAGGTCTCGTGGTGGAGGAAAACAATTTGTCGGTGCAGATTTCGACCCTTCGCAAGTTGTTGGGCCCCAATGCAATCGCCACAACCGCTGGACGGGGATACCGGTTTGCTCTGGACGTAACACAGGGCGGAACGACACCACAAAGTGAGTTGCATCACCCCCGAAAGGCGACTGCCACCAAGCCCACGATTGCTGTGCTGCCCTTCAACGTCCTGTCTGACGATCCTCAAATCAACTTTCTGGCCGACGGTTTGGCCGAAGACGTCATCGCTCTGTTGGCACGTGTCCCAGGCTTTTTGCTTATTTCACGCGCATCCTCATTTGCCTTTCGTGGTCACGATGTCACTGTGCCTGAAGTCGCTTTGCAGCTAGGCGTTCGTTTCGTAGTTGAGGGTAGCGTGCGTCTTAACAACGATTCCCTTCGCGTCTCGACTCAGTTGATTGAGGCAGCATCGGGGTACGTTCTGTGGAGTGGTCGCTTTGATCGATATCGCCATGAAGCGGTCGATTTACAGGAAGACATTGCGCGCGGGATTCTTTCGGAACTTGAGCCTGAACTCACCCGTGCCGAAATTGCTCACATTCGCCGTCAGCGGCAGGAGAACCAGGATGCCTGGGCCCATTACCACCAGGCGATTGGGGCGATTGCGCTTCAAGGTTGGGGCAAGGAGTGCATGGCTGAGGCGCGCTCGCAGCTTCGACAGAGTGTTGCGCTTGACCCGACATTTGGCCTGGGGCACGCGCACTACGCGTTGTTAACCGCTCTGTCCATGAATATCGGGCTTCTGCCTGACTCTGCGAACCTCGTCGCAGAAGCGTTGGGTGCGGCCAACTATGCCATCGAGCTTGATGACGGAAGCTCGGAGGTTTTGGGCTACGCAGGCTGCACCCTGTGTGACCTGGGACATCACGCCCGTGGCGTTGAAGTTCTTCATCAAGCGCTGGAAATCGACCCCAGCAATGCGCAGGCTCACGTCGCGCTGGGTGCCTCGTTGGTCTTGACGGGGAAATTGGAGGAGGGTATCGAGAAAATGCGGTTCGGGATGAAGATCAGTCCGCGCGACCGGCGTCTTGGATTTTGGGGCTGGGCGTTGGGCGCCTACCTGCTTCGCGCCGAGCGATTGGACGAGGCCTTGGCAGAGGCGCGCACTGCGAGTCAGCGGGATCCAAAGTTCCATTTCACCCGCGTGCTTGAAGCTGCAGTTCTGGACCACAAGGGACATTCTGTTGACGCCAGCGCCTCACTTGCGTTGGCTCGCCAGTTGTGCCCCACTCTGACATTGAACGAGATAGCCCGGATCCACGGCCGTCGTGTCAGTGCGAGGATGGCTCTGCTTTGGGCTTAGGTCACTTGATGCCCACGGCTATGCCACGCGCGACCGATTCATGCTGCTGAGTGTGCGAACGGCACCTGCGCAGACCAAGGGATGGGGTCAATGGGAGTGCAAGTGATGGGCATCCGGCACATGCGAATGCCCATGCCGCAGAGGCTCATGTCGATGCTCATGGCTGTGTTGCCCTGACGGCATGTCTGCGTGAGTGTGCAGATGGTGCCCATCGTCATGCGAATGGGCATGTTCGTGTTCAAGGGAATCGTGGTCATGCGCATGGCCGTGCGACTCGAACAAGTGCAGCATGACACCGACCAGCATCAGCACACCACCCACCACCAACATCCAGGAGCCGATGCGATGACCCATGGCAAATGCACCCAGCGCGCCAATAAACGGTGCAAAAGCAAAGACGGATCCCGTACGACCTGCGCCAAACTCACGCTGCGCAAGCAAATACAAACGCAAGCTCAGTCCGTAGCCCGTGGCACCAATCGCGAGCAATGCACCTGCGGCAAACAAACCCGGCGTGGGTTCGCCAAACAGCAAGGCAAGCCCCAGGGTTGCCGCTGCACCCAAACTTGCCTTTGCCAGGACAACCTGACCGGGGTCACGATCCGCAACACCCCGAGACAGCGTGTTGTCCACGCCCCATGCCGCGGTGGCGATCAAAACGGCCAGCAGGCCGGACAATTGGGCGCCACCCGCCAGACCTTGCTCCAAGACCAGTGCGGCACCACCCGCCAGCAAAAAGAGCATGGCGGTGCCTACGCGTTTGTCCATGGTTTCGCCGTAAAGTCGCCACGCCAAGACTGCGGTAAAAAGTGCCTCCAGTGTCAACATGAGCGATGCGCTTGAACCGCTGGTGCGCTGCAAACCCCAAGCCAAAGCAACCGAGCCGACCACAGCACCAAACCCTGCCATTGCAACAATACGTGGAACGTCTGATCCTCTCAGCGCCGCTTCTCGCTCCCGCGGATGACGCATCAGGAGCGCGACAACGGCCGCACCGGCATACAGCAGTGCTGCGGTCGTGAAAGCGCCCAAGCCTTGCCCGAAATGCTGCACCAACGGCGTGCTCAAGCCAAACAGCGCTGCGGCCAATAAAGCCAATAGCCCGCCTCTCAATGCTGGTGCGTTTATTCGGGCAATCATGGGTTTACTGCCCTGTGAAGTTGGTTGCGATGAAGTTGCCGTTCAACGTAAAAAACATATAAAGCGCCCTTTTGTTCGCGTCCAGGGCTGCGGGATTCTTGAAGGTCAATTTCCACTCTTTTCTGCTTTTACCTTCAACGGTTTCCGCTTTGTCAAGCGTGGCAGATTTCCAGGACATTTCAACTTTTTCTTTCGCGACCAGCTCACTGATTTGCGTCTTGGCACATCCAACCACCACCGCCTCTTTTGCCGGCGCATTGCCGTGAAAGTGGCAGCTACCGCCAGCATTGGCGAATGCGGCAGGAGCCGCCAAAAGTGTCGTGATGACGGCAGCGCTAAAGATGATTTTCTTCATGAAGATTTCCTTGGGTTTAAGAGGTTGAAGTGGTGGAAAAACAGATCAAAGCTTATTGCGGCTGGGGTCAACCGTCTTGTCAATATCCATATCCTCATGAATATGTTTGTGCTCTTGCACGGGAAAACGGAAGCTGTCCGGGTGGTCATCGTGCTGGTAGCCGTGGAGTTGCGTGAACAGCAAATACACCCCGGCGTAGACCAAGGCCAGGTTTGCAGCAAAGCTGAAACGCTTGAACGACGGCCTGTGTTGCCAGAACGCCAGCAAGCCCACCATCACCGTCAACGCCGCAATCTGCCCAATCTCCACGCCCACGTTGAAGCTCAGAATGCGCAACAGCATGGCTGTGTTGTCGTCACCCAGTGGCAACTGTTGAAGGCGCGTAGACAGGCCAAACCCATGTAGCAAACCAAAACCAAAGACGGCTGCCAACAGGTTGGGCGATTTCATGTCAAAGACACGCTGAAAGCCACCGTTATTGTCAAAGCCCTTGTAAATCACGCTGAGCGCAATGATGGCATCGATCAGGTAGTAGTTCCAGGTGATCTGGTAGTAGGTCGCAAAGATCAGCGTGATGCAGTGCCCCAGCGTGAAGACCGTGACGAACTTCGCCACGTCTTTGAAGCTGGTCAAGAAAAACACCACGCCAAACAGGAACAAGAGATGGTCGTAGCCAGTGAGCATGTGGCTAGCGCCCAGCCCGATGTAACGGACATAGCCACCATCCAGCATGCTTCGCCTGTCAGCTTCAGAAATGCCATGGGCGAAGGCCAAGAGCGGCAGCGCCATGAGGAACAGGGCCATGAATCGGCCAAATATGAGTTTTTTCATCAGAACATGAACCCTAGGTTGGTTACGGAATGGGGAATGCAAAAGACTGCGTTCAGACAAAAAGTCCAACGGCACTCAAACATTGAATTACGAAAGGAAACAGCCCGTCATCTGGGGGCCTGTCTTGGCTAGGGGCGTGACATCGGGGGCCGCAAAGGCCCCTCAAGCGTTGGAGAGCGCCATGCCACACGGCTCCTGTCAGGTGGCGACATTGGCCGGATGCCCCCCAACGCAGTGGGGTGGGAGATCAACAGTGCAACGGAACTGTTACCCGAGTCTGCGTGAACATGCTGAACAGGCCCCCCATCGTCCTCCATGTGCAACGCCTTGTCCGCGTGGTGGTGGTGATTGGCATCCTGAGAATGAACCACCAGGTGCCCCCAATCAGCAAGCTGTTGCGCCACAAACCATGGGCTCAGCATCGCCAATGACTGCCACACAAGGACAGCCAGCAAAATGAGGGATCGAACACGGCGCGGCATGAACCAAATTATCGTACACGCCTAGGAGATAGGAGAGAGGCAAAACGAGGGGTTCATGCTTGAAGCAACTTCGAAGAATCTACCCCTGTCGCCATCCCTACAGCGCCGGCTGCAGAAGTCGCTGCACCAGCGGATGTTGCACTTTCTTTTCAGTACCAATTGCAAAAAAATGGTCCGTCACGCCATCGCAGGCACCCAGCCGGCGCACGGGGTAATGGACCAGCAGGTCGTCATGCACCCATTCGCAGGCCGGGAAGATGCCCATGCCACTGGCCCCAAAGGTTTTAAGCAAGGCGCTGTCTTCAAACTCACCCACGATGCGTGGCCGAATGGCGCGTTGCTCAAACCAGTGGTCCAGGCGGGCACGCACGGCGGTGTGCCGGGTGGGCAGTAACAAGGGCACCTCGGCCAGGCTTTGTGGGAAATTACCTGCTGCTGTTTTGACCAGCCCGGCTGTGCCGTACCAGGCGATGGTCGATACGCCCATCGCGTGGCTGTACAGCTTGATGTTGGGGTTAACAGGCGCTGGCCGATCAGACAACACCACGTCCAGCCGGTGCAGCGCCAGGTCGCCCAACAAGTCATCAAACTCGCCTTCGTGGCACAACAGGCGCAAATTGGGCTCCTGCACCGCCGGCTGCAGCAGACGGCGCACCACCAGCTTGGGCAAGCCGTCTGAGATGCCCACTGCCAGCCGCACGGCGGGCACGCTGGCGGCATCGCGCACCCGCGCTGGCAGGTTCTCGCCAAGCTGAAAAATCAGGTCTGCCTGCTGCATGGCTGCCTGCCCTGCATCGGTCAACACCAGCCCGCGGCCGGCCGGCTTGAGCAACGCGTAGCCCAAAGATCGCTCCAGCTCACGCACCTGCGCACTTACGGTTTGCACGGCCATGTCCAGCTTTTCAGCCGCCCGGGAAATGCCACCCTCTTTGGCGACCACCCAAAAGTAATAGAGATGCTTGTAATTGAATGAGGCACTCATAGTCAGTTTTTTAAGGAATATCAGTAAGAAATTATCTGCTTTTTAAGAATTAAACTGGCTTTTATGGTTGAACCTTTTCTCATTCAACTAGGGTAGTGCATGCAAAGTTTTTCAGATCCCGCCATTTTGTTTTTCATCTTTGGCATTCTGGCCGGGTCGATCAAGTCGAACCTGGAAATACCGCCACCGATTTCACGGTTTTTGTCGCTCTACCTTTTGATGGCATTGGGTTTGAAGGGTGGTTTCGCGTTGGCCCAGTCGGGCCTGACCACTGAGGTGCTGATCAGCCTTGGCGCGGCGTTAACCATGGCGATTGCGGTTCCCATTCTGGGATTCATGGTGCTGCGTCGCTTCCTGAACGGTTTTGACTCGGCAGCCGTTGCCGCCACCTATGGTTCGGTCAGCGCAGTCACCTTTATCACCGCCGTTCAGTACCTTGACAACCACGGCATCGCATTTGGCGGCCACATGGCCGCCGCCATGGCGTTGATGGAGTCGCCCGCTATCGTGCTGGCCGTTGTGCTGGCAAACCATGCGCGCCGGCAAGCCACTGCCGAGCACGGCACACGCGTGCAGGGCAGCCACGACACATCCAACGCGCCACTGGGTCGCATCCTGCATGAAGCATTGACCGATGGTGCACAGCTTTTGCTGATTGGCGCCATGCTCATTGGTGTGCTGACGGGCGAATCCGGGCAGGCCGCCATGAAGCCTTTCTCAGTGGATCTGTTCAAAGGCATGCTGGCTTTCTTTTTACTGGACATGGGCCTGCTGGCTGCGCGCAATATGGGCAAGTTGCAGGGGCAGTCGGTCTGGTTACTGGTCTATGCCATCGTCGGCCCACTGGTGCATGCAACCATCGCGTTCACATTGGGCTCGCTGCTGGACATGTCGGGTGGCAACCTGGCCCTGCTGATGGTGCTGGCAGCCAGTGCGTCTTACATTGCCGTGCCCGCCGTCATTCGCCACGCGATTCCTGAGGCTAACCCCTCGCTGTACTTTGGCATGTCGTTGGGGTTGACATTTCCGTTCAATATTTTGGTGGGCATCCCCTTGTATGTGCATGTGGCGCAGTTTGGACTTTGAGCGGTCCAAAATGAGGTGCTCACGGTCAGGTTTTTAAGGCGTATTAATGAGAAATTATCTGCTTTTTAGGGATCCTATTGACCTCTATCGTTGAGTCTTTCAAACCTCAAATGGAGACCGTACCATGCAGATCATTTTTGAATCCCGCCACATCAATGGGAACAACGGCAGTGAAGGCATTGACAGCAATCAGCTGCGCAACATGTCCACCGACAAAGTGCGCTTTGCACTGCGCCGCCTAAGCACTCTGATTCCCCGAGCCAAGGTCCAGTTCTCAGACGTCAACGGCCCACGCGACCACTGTGCCTATGGCCGCGCCGCCGGTTGCTGAGCGCAGCGCGCCGAACCGGCAACAACCCGACTTTGAAGACTCTGATTATCGAGACAAGCAACGCCACTACGGCAGTCGCAAGAAATCGTGGTTGAACGAAATTTTTGATTGAGCCGAGCCATCCACCGACTCAACATTATTTCTACCCACTGCTGACGACGCGCGGACAACAATCCACTCGGCGCGCCGTCATTCACCAGTCGATTGGATTACAGTCCAGCATGTTGTTTCCGCCATTGAGGAATCCATGCTTGCCCTGATGCTTTCCTGCTCTCGACAGCTCGCTACCCTGCTTTGCATGGCGGCCGTGACGTTTTGTAATCCGCTTCTGGCGCAGGCACCGGCGTCTGCTGCACCTGCACAAAAGCTGCGGGTGGTGGGTGGGCTGGCCGGGCTCAACCAATACACCCGCAATGAAGAACCCTTCTGGACCAAAGTGCTTCCACGCCTCTCTGCGGGCAAATACGGTGCTGATATCGTGCCCTTTGACCGGGCGGGTGTGCCGGGGCCGGAGATGCTCCGGCTGATACAACTGGGAGTGGTCCCTTTTGGGACCGCATTGCTCAGCAATATATCGTCCCAGTATCCCGAGTACGCGGCCCCCGATCTGGCAGGTTTGAACCCGGACATCGCGACTCTAAAGAAAACAGTCGCGGCTTTCCGGCCTTACCTGGAGAAAGTGCTGCGTGACCGCCATGGGGTTGAGATGCTGGCCATCTACACCTATCCCGCCCAAGTGGTGTTCTGTAACAAGCCCTTGACCAGCCTGGCGGATCTGGCGGGGCGCCGGGTGCGCATCGCTTCGGCCACACAGTCCGATTTTGTTGCCGCCCTGGGAGGCATTCCAGTGCTGCTGGGGTTTGCACAAATTCTGCCCAACATAGCGTCAGGCAATACCGACTGCGCCATTACCGGGTCAATGTCGGGCAACACCCTGGGCCTGCACGAGGTAACCACCCATGTCCATCGCCTGCCCTTCTCCTGGGGCTTGGCCATCTTTGGGGCCAACCAGGCCGCCTGGACAGACTTGCCCGGCGACCTTCGCGCCTTGTTGGCGCACGAAATCCCCAAACTGGAAACGGCCATATGGCTCGAAAGTGAACGAGAAACCACTGAAGGATTTGCCTGCAACCGGGGCCATCTCAGTTGCAGTGTAGGTCGCAAGGGAAAATTGACAGAGGTTGCGGTCTCAGCACAGGATGAACGCTTGCGCCGGGAAATTTTGATGTCCACGGTGTTGCCTCGGTGGATTCAGCGCTGCAACAACCGGTGTTCTGACGTTTGGAACCAAACCATCGGCAATGCCCTGGGCATCCTGGTGCCTGCCTCCAAGTAATGAAGTAATGCGTCCCAAATTTCCCAGGGTGGTGGCCACCGCAGTCAGCCTGGCGCTGCTGTTCACGGTGCTGGTGGCCATCATGGCCGCGCTGCTGATTGGTGAAAACCGCAGAGCCGCACTGGCTGACAGCGAAGCCCAGGCTGAACGCTTTGTCAGTGGCGCAGAGGCCGCCATCAACCGCAGCCTGCTGGGTGTGGACGTGCTGTTGTCCAGCATGGACACCATGCTTTCGCTCTCAATCCTGGTTGCGGAGTGGATCGATGTGCCGCAGGCCAACCGGATTCTGCAGACCACCATGCGGCAAAACATGCTGGTACGCCAGGTGGCACTGCTGGACCCGGCCGGCAAAGTTATTGCGTCGTCCGACCCCAACGGTGCAGATTTGCAGGTGAACTTGCCGCCAGGCTTTGTCAATGAGGCCCTGAACCTGCCGGTGTCCACACTGGCCATCAGCGCGCCGATCGTGAACACCAATACCTCTGAAACCGTGCTGTTCTTTGCCCGGCATATCAAGCTCGCCGACGCCTCGCACCTGCTGGCTATTGCCGAGATTCCGGTGTCGCAGTTCACCGCCATCCTGGTGCAGGGTGTGGACATCCGCGGCCTGGAAGCTACGGTGGAACGGGCCAATGGCCAGCTGCTGGCCGGCGCGCCAACGCTGGACATGCTGTCCGGAAAACTGCTGTCTCCGGCTCTGGGGAATCACGCCGAGATGGACAGCGCCGTCGGACGGTTTGCACGTCTGAGCGCAAAACCGGCCATTGTGGTCGCGCGCAACCTGATGTACCGCGACATCCTCATCACGGCCAGTATTCCCATCGCCTCGGCATTGCGCAATTGGTACCGGGACAGCCTGTTCATTGCCGGTGTGGCCCTGGCATTTGCCCTGCTGATTTTGGCCGCCGGTGGTTTTGCCATTCGTTACCTGTATCGGCTGGCCACGGCACAAGCGTCATTGGCCCACGCCAAGCAAACGCTGGATCAGGCGCTGGAGTCGATGGACAGTGGCTTCGTCCTGCTGGATGCTGATTTCAGGGTAATTGCCTGGAACCGCCGCTACCTGGAAATCTTCCCTTGGCAAGTGAAATTGACCGCCCAGCTGGTGCCGTTTCGCAAACTGCTTGAAGTAGCGGCCACGAACGTCATGGCGCAAAACACCGATGCCGAGCGGCTGGCATGGGTCAACCACCGCCTGGAATTGGTGTCCAGCCGGCATGACAGCCACATAGAAACCCTACCGAACGGCAGGATCATCGAAATCACCGAACGGCCCACACCGACAGGTGGGGTGGTCATTGTTTACCAGGACATCACCCGTTTGCACCAAGCAGGGGTCGAGATTGAGCAACTGGCGTTTTACGACCCACTCACAGGGCTACCCAATCGCCGTCTGCTGACCGATCGGCTTCAACTGGCCATGGCGTTCAGTGTGCGTACCGGCCGTTTCGGGGCCCTGTTGTTCATTGACCTGGACCACTTCAAGACCCTTAACGACACCCTGGGTCACGACATGGGTGACTTGCTCTTGCAACAAGTGGCCCAACGCCTGAAGGATTGTGTGCGCAAGGTAGATACCGTTGCCCGCCTGGGGGGTGACGAGTTCGTTGTGATGTTGCAGGATCTAGGCCAGGTAGAACCGGAAGCCAAAGCCCATACCCAGCGGGTGGGTGACGCTATCCTCACCAGCCTGACACAAGCCTACGACCTGAACGGCACGGTGCA
>JANOLC010000058.1:0-2698 GCA_031419575.1 Burkholderiales bacterium
GGCCAGAAAGTCACCGTGTGGGGTGACCATGGATGCCAGTTGCCCGCCAATCATGTCGGCCACACCCGGCACGGAGCCACGGTAGGGAATGTGCTTGAGGTCAACGCCGTTGTTGATTCCCAGCAGTGCGCCCAAAAAGTGTGGCGTTGAACCCGCAGCGGGCGAGCCGTAGCTGGCATCTTTGGGGTTGGATTTAGCCCAGGCCAGGTAGTCTTTGACGGTCTTCACGCTCTCAGGAACCATGGGGCCAACGGCCAACCCGTGGGTCAGTGACGAACCAATCACCACCGGTATGAAGTCCTTCACGGGGTCATAGCTCAGCTTGGCATAGATGTGCGGGTAGAGCGACATCATGGAGTAAGGCGTTAGCAGTAGGGTGGAGCCATCGGGGTTGGCGTTCTTGACGGCTTCACAAGCGATACGCCCGGCTGCGCCGGTTTTATTCTCGACCACGCCAGGGTTCTTGGTGTATGCGCTGCCAGCCAGTTTGTCGGCAACCCGACGGCTGGTGGCGTCAGCCGTACCGCCTGCGGGAAAGCCGTTGACGATCTTGACCAGTTCCAGTGATTGCGCTTGGGCGCTGGACGAGGCAAAGGCACCCATGGCTCCGAGTAGCGTGGCGCTCAGGCTGGCTTGTGTGAATTGACGGCGTTGCATAAAAAGTCTCCTGTTGATGTGGATGCTGGGGGAATTAACGAGGTGCCATGCGCAAGGCACCATCCAGGCGAATCACTTCGCCGTTCAGGTGGCCGTTGGTCACGATGTGTGCCGCCAGTTGGGCAAACTCTTCAGGCTTGCCCAGGCGCGGCGGAAAGGGAATGGACGCGGCCAATGAGGCCTGTACGGCTTCGGGCAACTGCTGCATCAGCGGTGTGGCAAACAGGCCGGGTGCGACGGTGCACACGCGAATGCCGTGCTGTGCCAGGTCGCGCGCCATAGGCAACGTCATACCGACCAGGCCCCCTTTGGACGCGCTGTAGGCTTGTTGGCCCACCTGGCCGTCAAACGCTGCTACGGAGGCGGTGAACATCATCACGCCGCGCTCGCCACCGTCCAGGGGGATGAGCTTGACGCATTCGGCCGCAAACAGGCGGCTCATGTTGTAGCTGCCAATCAGGTTGACGTTGATGACCTTGGCAAAGTCTTCCAGCGGTGCGGCGCTGCCGTCTTTTTGCACCACGCGCTTGGCCGAGCCAATGCCCGCAATGTTCATCAAGATGCGGGCCGGGCCGTGGGCGGCGCTGGCTTTGGCGATTGCTGCGGTGACGCTCTCGGTGTTGGTGATGTCGCACTGGCACGCAACACCATTGATCTCGGCGGCTACCTTCTCGGCCAGCACCATGTTCACGTCCAGCACAGCGACCCGGGCACCCAGACGGGTCAGCTCACGGGCTACCGCCTCACCCAGCCCCGAGGCACCGCCTGTCACCAGGGCGGCATGTCCTTGAATTTCCATTGATTACTCCGGTTTTGAAATATGGAGAGCACTGCCATCGTGCAGCGCCATGACCAGCGCATCGCGGTGTTTGAGCACCGCGCGCTGGTTGATCGAGCCCTTATCCGTCACCTCACCCTTGTCGATGCTGGGCGGCTCGGTCAGGATCAGCGCACGGGCAATGCGGGTGGCGCTGCCGGTACTGGTTTTGGCCAACGTGTTGAGCAGGTTTTGCAACCAGGTTTGTACGGGCTGCGAAGCCGCCATTTGCGCCAGCGTCGTATCGGGGGGCAATCCACTCAGGGTGCGCAGCGCTGCGGTGGGGAAAAGCATGGCCCCCACTTCTTTCAGGTTGAGCCCAGTGATGACGGCATCTTGCACATAGGGTGCACCTGCTGCTGCGATCTTGCTGCGCATGGGCCCCACGCTCACAAAGGTACCCGTGGCTAGCTTGAAGTCTTCGGCAATGCGGCCATCAAAGCGCAGGCCCTGGTGAATGTCGGCGTCGTCAATCCACTGCACGGCATCGCCACTGCAAAAGAAACCTTCGTCGTCAAAGGCCTCGGCCGTGGTTTCGGGCGCACGCCAGTAACCCGGTGTGATGTTGGGGCCGCGGTAGCGCACCTCGACCTTGTCGCCCATGGGCACGAGCTTCAGCTCCAGCCCCGGGCAGGGCAGGCCCAGGTCACCCGCTTTGGAGTGCGGCGTGGTCACAAACACCCCAAACGGGCCGGATTCGGTCATGCCCAGCCCGGCGGTCATCACCACGCGCTCGCCGTATTCGGCCTCCGCCGAGGCGTACAGGCTGTCCCAAATGGGCTGCGCCAGGGCGGCACCGGCGTAAAACAACTGGCGCACGCGGCTCAAAAAGTTGCGGCGCAGCTCGGCATCGGTCTGCATGGCGTTGGCAATCGCCTCAAAGCCGATGGGTACGTTGAAGTACCAGGTAGGGGCCACCTCACGCAGGTTGCGCAGCGTCTCACCCAAGAGCGCGGGGGTGGGCTTGCCGTCGTCAATGTGCAGCGTGCCGCCGTTGTAAACCACCATGTAGAAGTTGTGGTTGCCACCGGCGGTGTGGTTCCAGGGCATCCAGTCCATCAGTACCAGCGGTTCTTCTTTCAGCACGGGCATGCTTTGCGCCATTTGCTGCTGGTTGGCGCAAATCATGCGCTGGGTGTTCAGCACTGCCTTGGGCAGCTTGGTGGAGCCGCTGGTGAATAAAAACTTGACGACGGTGTCCGGCCCCGTCGCCAACATGGCCGC
>JANOLC010000059.1:0-6179 GCA_031419575.1 Burkholderiales bacterium
CGATCGCCGGGCCCGCCGCCTTGGGGCCGAGCAGCGCCACCAGCAGAGGCACGCCCATGAAACCGGTGTTGGGGAAGGCGGCAACCAGCGCGCCAAAAGAAGCGTCGTTCCAGCCGATGCGCGAATTCAGACTGATGGCGATGGCAAAACCCACCATCACCAGTGCACAAAACCCATAGGTGAAAAACACGCTGGCATCCAGCAATTGCGCCACGGGCATGGATGCGCCAAAGCGGTACAACATGCAGGGCAGTGCGAAAAACAGCACAAAGCCGTTGAGCCCGGGAATCGCCTCCATCGGCAGCATGCCCCGGCGCGCAGCCACAAAACCGGCCAGCACCAGAGCGAAAAAGGGGAATGTGACGGAGAAGATTTGTAGCACGGTGTGTATTGTCCCTTTGAATGGGGGCAGGGTCGCTATCATCACGCCCTCATGTCTCACGCCTTCCCCCCCTCTCCTTCCCACGGCCTGAACATTGCGCAGCAGGAGGCCGTCAATTTCATGCATGGGCCGTGTCTGGTGCTAGCGGGGGCGGGCTCGGGCAAGACCCGCGTCATCACCCACAAGATCGGGCGGTTGATCCAGGCGGGGCTGGAGCCCAAACGCATTGCCGCCATCACCTTCACCAACAAGGCCGCCGCCGAGATGCGCGAGCGTGCCAAGGGTCTGATTGGCAAGGCCGCCAAAGACGTGACGATTTGCACCTTTCACGCGATGGGTGTGCGCATGATGCGTGCCGATGGCGAGGCGCTGGGCCTGAAACCCACCTTCTCGATTCTGGACAGCGACGACGTCACCGGTATCCTGAAAGACGCCGGTGGCACCACCGACGCCGCCACGGCGCGCGCCTGGCAATGGACCATCAGCCTGTGGAAAAACATGGGGCTGAATGCAGCACAGGCCGAGGCGCTGGCCAAGGATGACTCTGAGCGCATCACCGCGCGCATCATGGCGCGTTACGAAGAGCGGCTGACGGCCTACCAGAGTGTGGACTTTGACGACCTGATCAGCCTGCCCTTGAAGCTGCTACAAAATCATGAGCAGGTTCGTCAGCGCTGGCAAGGACTTGCAGGGCATATCCTTGTGGATGAGTACCAGGACACCAATGCCACGCAGTATGAGTTTTTGAAGCTGCTGGTGGGTGGCAACCCGGTGCAGAGCGCCCGCTTTACCGCCGTGGGCGACGACGACCAGAGCATCTACGGCTGGCGCGGGGCCACGCTGGACAACCTCAAAAAACTGCCGGTGGATTTCCCCACGCTCAAAGTCATCACGCTGGAGCAGAACTACCGCTCCACCGGGGCCATTTTGCGGGCGGCCAATAACGTGATTGGCCCCAACCCCAAGCTGTACCCGAAGAACCTGTGGAGCGACCTGGGCGAAGGCGAACCGGTGCGTGTGGTGGATGCCGACAGCGAGGAGCACGAGGCCGAGCGCACGGTGGCGCGCATTCAGAGTTTGCGAGCGGGCACCGAGGTCATCGCCAGTGGGCAAAACGGCACCAGCACCTCAAGTCAGCACAAAGAGTTTCGCGACTTTGCCATTCTGTACCGTGCCAACCACCAGGCCAAGACCTTTGAGAAAGCACTGCGCAAGGTGCAGATTCCGTACAAGGTCTCAGGGGGCACGAGCTTTTTTGACCGGGCCGAAATCAAGGATCTGTGTGGCTGGTTTCGCCTATGGATCAACAACAACGATGACCCGGCCTTCCTGCGTGCCGTGACCACGCCCAAGCGCGGCATTGGTCACCAGACCTTGGCACAACTGGGCATTTTTTCGGGCAAGTACAAGGTGAGCCTGTTTGAGGCGCTGTTCTCGTCCTCACTGGGCAGCGTTCTAAGCGCCAAGGCGGTCGGTAGCCTGCACGAATTTGGCCGGTATGTGAACGACCTGGAGTTTCGCGCCCGCCACACCGTGGGTGCTGAGGCTGCCAAAACCTTTCTGCTGGACTGGCTAAAGGAAATTGGTTACGAGAAGCATTTGTACGACGGCGAAGAAAGCGAAAAGGTTGCCGCATCGCGCTGGACCAATGTGCTGGATTTTTGTGACTGGATGTCGGCGCGTTGCGGCGGGCAAATTGACGATGCCGCCGGGGTGACCACCACCAGCGAGGTCAAGAACCTGCTGGAAGTGGCCCAGACGGTGTCGCTGCTGTCCACCATCAGCGAGCGAGAGAAAGACCAGAACGTCGTCACCTTGAGCACTCTGCACGCCGCCAAGGGGTTGGAGTGGCCGCATGTGATGCTGGTCGGTGTGACCGAAGGCATGTTGCCCTTTAAGCTCGGCGATGACGCCAACCCCAATGGTCGCGTGGACGGCCCCATGAGCGAAGACATCCTGACGCGCCTGCAGGAGGAGCGCCGCTTGATGTATGTGGGCATTACCCGTGCGCAGCGCAGCCTGGCGGTAAGCTGGACGCGCAAACGCAAAAAAGGCCGCGAGATGATCGCCGCCCAGCCCAGCCGTTTCATCGCCGAGATGGGGCTGGACAAAAACACCGTGCGCGAAGACCCGCGCGAAAAGCTCAAGGCGCTGCGGGCTGAGTTTGCCAAGAAAGCGCAGGACAGCGCTGACAAACTGGCGGGCACCAAGTCTCTGGAGAGGCTGTCGTGAGCGCAAAGCGCCAACACATTCCAGTCCGGTGGGTCAAATCAGTTACGCTATTTTTAATAGCAAACTATTCAATAATGACGGGGACTTGGGGCCAAAATACCCATCAACTCTCGCAGCCAGGGGCCATTCAGGCCATCTCGGCCTGCCCCACCCCGGCCCAGGTCACACCGCTGCACTTGTACGGGTTGTGGCGGGCGGAGTTTGACGGCCAGCCAGGCGCAACCCTTTTGTTTGAAAAACACGCCGAGCTGGCAGGCAGTGTGTCTGGTGCCGTAAACCGTGACGGGGTTCGCACCCTGTGTGCCGGTGATGTGGACGACGGAGAGTTCACGCTGGAAGAATCGGACAATGGACAAACCATATCAGCCACCTGGAGTGGCACCGTCATTGACAACTCTTGCGGGAAAGAAATCAGGGGAACATGGATCAAATCACTCTCCACCACGGCCACCAACGCAGCCCTTGGGCAAGCCTCAAATCACCGATTCGTTTTGCGCAAATTGCCCGGCTGGCAGTAGTTGGGCTGCAAGGGTCGGTGGGCCATTCGTCGACCCGCTCAGACAACGGCTTGATGCTCAGTGTGGGCTTGAGCCAATCGGATTGGTAAATGGTTGGGGCTGAAATGCAAGCAGCGCTCAAATCTACAGCGCGAACAATATCAACATAGCCAACACCACCAGCGTCAACCCCAGGCCAGCGATGGCCCAGACCGATCGGCGCAGCACCCGGCTAACCCACGCCCAGATGCGCGAGCGACGGGTTGAGCCAATGCCGCGCGCCTGGCAATCATGGCAAATATATTCACCGAAACGATTTTTGTGGCAGTCTTGCCGGGCTACGCTTGCACCGCAAGCGGAGCAGATTTTGGCGTTGTCATGCCGTACCAAAACGCTGGCCGGACGCCGTCGAGATTTGACGTAACGTAATTTGTCAGAAGGTGGCGTTTCAGAAGTCACTGCTGAAATATATACCATGGACCAGCCGGCCGGGTTTCATGGGTAAGCGATTTTGGACCCCATAAAAAAACCCAGCACCAAGGCTGGGTTTTTGCGGTGCCAGACCAAGCCGCTGGTTAGCGTGCCTTTTTGGTTTTGGCAGCGGGTGTGACGGAGGCAACGGCAGCAGCGCTTTTTTCCATCACGGATTCGAGCGTGTTTTCGGCGGTGGTTGCAGCCGCTTTCAGGTTCTTGGCCACAGAAGCAAACGCTTCAGGGGCTGGATGCGCTTTTTCAACCGCATCGACCGTGCTGTGAAACTGACCGAAACTCAATGACGTAGCGTCTTTGAGGTTCTTGGCAAACATCGCCATGCCAGCTTCTGCCGAGGCCTTCATCAACTCGAACGCCGCTTGTGGGTCTTTGATGCCCTTGATGGACTCAACGGTGTCAGTGATGGCTTCTTGTGCTTCTTTGGCCTGGCTTTGAGCCAAGTCAGCCCATGCCTTCAGATTGTCTTGCGCAGGCTTGATAGCGTCTTGCATGGCAGCAGGGTTGAATTTGGGAGCCGCGTCCGTCATGGTTTTGGCGATGGCTTCGAAGGGTGTGTTTTTAAACATTTGGAATCCTTTATGAAATTGTTGCAGTGCAGCAATTATCAACCAAATGACGAAGCTGTGCCTTTACTGCAAAGCAAATTCCAACGATTAGTGATGTGCGCCTATATCGGCAATATCCACGCCTCCGGAAAGCAAAAAATCCATCGCCATGGATGGGCTTTTGTGCATATGGAAACCGATGGAGCTGGAAATGAGGCTCGAACTCTCGACCTATACCTTGGCAAGGTATTGGAGTTGCCAGGCGGGTGCAATACCCGCGCAGTCCTGCGTGTCGGCTACAAGGTTCGGCTTGCAATTTATATAGACCGGTCTATATAATTCAGTTACATGAATACTCGCTTTCTCGACCACCCCCGCGACCGCATGATCGGCGCCGCCGTCGCTGGCATGCGTGCCTCAGGCCTTTCAGGCGCTGGCATCAGTCAGGTGATTGCCGCTAGCGGCGCGCCCAAGGGCTCGCTCTACCACTACTTCCCCGGCGGCAAGCTGCAGCTGGCGCGCGAAGCGCTGGAACGGTTCGGCGAGCAGCGCCGGCAGGAGCTCGACACTGTTCTGGCCGGCGACGCACCGGCCGACCAGAAGATCAAGCGATTTTTTGCGCGCGCCGCCAAAGGTCTGGCGCTGGAAGACTTCCGCTACGGCTGTGCCGTGGCCGGTGTCGCCCTAGACCTGGACCAGGAGGCTGGCGATCTGGGCATCTTGTGCAACACCCTCCTGGAATCCTGGGCCCAAACGGTAGCCGGCGCTCTCGAGCCCCTGCCAGCCGCGCGCCGCCACGTGCTAGGCCGCTTCGCCGTCTCCACATTCCAAGGCGCACTGGTACAAGTGCGCGCCGCACGCAACGTCCAACCCGTACTCGAGGCCGGCGAACTACTGGCCTCGTTGATCCGCGCCGAGCTTTCTATTTCAAAGGGGTAAGCACGACTCAATATTTTCAGGAATTCAGACAAGCTGTAAAGACACCGACTATCAGAGTAAAGGCGTAAAAATAATCTTTTTAACTGCAATAAGGAGTATTTCAAATGGCGGCCACATCTACTTCCACACCAACTCTATTGACTGGTAATGCTTCAACCCCAATTGTGAGCATGCGACCCGGCAATCACTTATTGATTGAAAACATTGCCCCCCAGAATGGAACGTTCGTCGACCGGACGAAGCGCAAGGTGGGCGATGATGAAAATAGTCCGCAGACCTCCCGAGGTGATCCCAGTCTTTCGCCTGCTGAAAGCACTACCGAGGCGTTAGGATTCCAAGATGAAGTAATGCTTGCCCAGGTTGAAGCTGGAGAAGTTGGAGTTGGTGTGACTGCGAGTGACGGCGCTATTGCGGGATCAACTGCCGCAACAACCGCCGGTATTACGACGACAGGCTTGCTGCTCGGAGGAGGGGCCGCGATGACTCTGGGTATTGCAGCGGCAGGTGGTGGTGGTGGTACGCCGGCACCTACAACCACAACGACTCCCCTCACAAGAGCCAAAGTGGATGCGGCCGCTGCCTCGCTGGCGGCAGCGACTTCCGCGGTGGCTGCTGATGACGCCGCAGCCGCAACAGCCCTTGTGGCCGCCACCTCGCTGGCTGCAACCAATGCGGCTCTGGCTGCCGATGCGACTGCGTTGACTGCTGTAGTAACGGCCAATGCTGCCGCGACCGCAGCTGCGTCAGCGCAAGCCACAGCCAATCTGACTGATGCAGCCGCACTGACGCTGGTCTCCAATGCCGCTGCGACCGCAGCTGCGTCAGCGCAAGCCACAGCCAATCTGACTGATGCAGCCGCACTGACGCTGGTCTCCAATGCCGCTGCAACCGCAGCTGCATCAGCGCAAGCCACGGCCAATCTGACTGATGCAGCCGCGCTGACGCTGGTCTCCAATGCCGCTGCAACCGCAGCTGCCTCAGCCCACGCCACGGCCAATCTGACTGATGCAGCCGCGCTGACGCTGGTCTCCAATGCCGCTGCAACCGCAGCTGTCTCAGCCCAGGCCACGGCTAATCTGACTGATGCAGCCG
>JANOLC010000060.1:0-1695 GCA_031419575.1 Burkholderiales bacterium
GAACTTCCATGACAAACCAAGACATTCTGGCCCAACACGGCCCGCGCGAATCCATGGAATACGACGTGGTGGTGGTGGGCGGTGGCCCCGGTGGTCTGGCCACCGCCATTCGCCTCAAGCAACTCGCGACCGCTGCGGGTAAAGAGCTATCCGTCGTTGTGCTGGAGAAAGGCTCCGAGCCCGGCGCCCACATTCTCTCGGGCGCCATCATGGACCCCAAAGCGCTGACGGAGTTGCTGCCCAACTGGAAGGCAATGGGTGCGCCATTGACCCAGCCCGTCACCGATGATGCGTACGTGTTCCTGGGTGAAAAAACCGGTGTGCGAGTCCCCAATTTCTTGCTGCCCCCCTTTGCCCACAACCACGGCAATTACATCGTCAGCCTGGGGGCCGTGACCAAGTGGCTGGGTGAGCACGCCGAGAGTCTGGGCGTTGAAATCTTCCCCGGCTTCACGGCGGCTGAAGTGCTGTACTCGGATAGTTCCGAGAATGGTGGTGTTCCTTCGGTTCGCGGCGTCGCCACCGGCAACATGGGTGTGGGCAAAGATGGTGAGCCGATGGACAGTTTCCAGCTGGGCATGGAGTTACTGGGCAAGTACACCGTGTTTGCCGAAGGCGCGCGTGGCCACCTGGGCAAGCAGCTCATTGCCAAGTACCAGTTGGATGAGGGCCGGGACCCGCAAAGCTTTGGCCTAGGGATCAAGGAGCTGTGGGAGATTGACCCGGCTCGTCACCAGCCCGGCTTTGTGATGCACACCGCGGGTTGGCCGATGGCATCTGATACCTATGGCGGGGCCTTCCTGTATCACTTGGACGATAACAAGGTGGCTGTGGGTTTTGTGACTGGCCTGGGCTACACCAATCCTTACCTGAGCCCGTTTGAAGAGTTCCAGCGCTGGAAGACGCATCCCAACATTCGTTATTACTTTGAGAATGCCAAGGGGGAGATCACGGCCAAGCGCCTGTCGTATGGCGCACGGGCCATCAATGCCAGTGGCATCAATTCATTGCCAAAGACGGTGTTCCCGGGCGGTGCTTTGATTGGTTGCAATGCGGGCTACCTGAATGTGGGGCGTATCAAGGGCAGCCATGCGGCGATCAAGACGGGTATGCAGGCGGCTGAAGCCGCTTTTGAAGCCATCATGGCGGGTCGCCAGCATGATGAATTGTCGGCCTACCCTGAAGCCTTTGAGAAGAGCTGGCTGCATACCGAGTTGAACAAGGACCGCAACTTCAAGAACTGGTTCAAGCATGGCCTGACGGTGGCCACGCTGATGAATGGCTTTGAGCAGTTTGTGTTGCGCGGGCATATTCCGTGGACGCTGCGCCGGGACAAGGCGGATCACCAGTACCTCAAACCCGCTGCAGAGTGCCTGCCCATCGTCTATCCCAAGCCTGATGGCAAGCTGACGTTTGATCGCCTCTCCAGTGTCTTCATCAGCAACACCAACCACGAGGAGAACCAGCCTGCGCATTTGACGTTGAAGGACGCGTCTGTGCCGGTCAGCATCAACTTGGCGAAGTACGCCGGGCCGGAGGCGCGTTACTGCCCGGCTGGGGTGTATGAATTTGTGAAGAACGATGACAACACGGATCGCCTGCAGATCAACGCGCAGAACTGTGTGCACTGCAAGACCTGTGACATCAAGGACCCCACGCAGAATATTGTCTGGGTCACGCCTGAGGGGGGGGGGG
>JANOLC010000061.1:0-6335 GCA_031419575.1 Burkholderiales bacterium
GCCTTTTACCTGTCAATACCCGGCGTGGACTGGCCTCAAACCACCACCGCCTTGACCGCGCGGCCCTGCGCCTGAGCTTGCTTGACCCCTCGCTGGTGCTGCAACGCGGCTACGCGTGGCTGTCGGATGCGCACTGGCACACCGTCACCAGCACGGAGCAGTTGAAACCCGGCCAGTCTGTGCGCGCAACCCTGGCCGATGGCACGGTTGATATGACGGTGTCACAGCGGCGCTGAATAATCTTCCTACAATCAGTTTTGCGTTTATTCATTTTTGAATTTTTTTCACTGACTTTCTACGCTCTTCACGAGGAAAACATGGAACACACACTGCCCGCTCTGCCCTACGCGATTGACGCTCTGGCCCCAAATTACTCCCAAGAGACCCTGGAATTCCACCACGGCAAGCACCACAACGCCTATGTGGTCAACCTCAACAACCTGCAAAAAGGCACTGAATTCGAGACCATGACGCTCGAAGACATCATCAAAAAATCCAACGGTGGCGTGTATAACAACTCGGCCCAAATCTGGAACCACACCTTCTTCTGGAGCTGCATGAAACCCGCTGGCGGTGGTGAGCCTACTGGCGCGCTGGCCGCAGCCATCAACGCCAAGTGGGGCACCTACGCTGAGTTCAAGGCCGCGTTTGTCAAGTCCGCCGTGGGCAACTTTGGCTCTGGCTGGACCTGGCTGGTCAAGAAGCCTGATGGCACTGTAGATATCGTCAACACCGGCGCTGCAGGTACGCCTCTCACCACCGCTGACAAGGCTTTGCTGACCGTGGACGTGTGGGAACATGCCTACTACATTGACTACCGTAACATGCGCCCCAAGTTCGTTGAAACCTTCCTTGACAAGCTCGTGAACTGGGGTTTTGCGGAAAGCAACTTCGCCTGATCAGGTCAACCCTGAATCAAAAAAAGCCGACAGAGTTGTCGGCTTTTTTGTTGGTGTGGTGTCCTTATTGTTACTTTGCCGCTTCAAACGGCTGGCCGGCCAGTTTGAACCCGGCTTTAACCCCTTTTTTTGCAAACCAGCCCTGGTTCATCTCCAGTACATAGCGTACGGGCTTCAGGGAGCAGTGCGATTCTGTCGTTTGCGGCTTCATGTCTTCCAGGTTCACGATGGTGCCGTCGTCGGCCACAAAAGCGGCGGTCAGCGGCAGCATGGTGTTTTTCATCCAAAAACATTGCTGGCTGGGTTGCTCAAACACAAACAGCATGCCCTCGGCTTGCGGCATCTCTTTGCGAAACATCAGCCCAATTTGCCGCTGCTCTGGGGTCTGAGCAACTTGGGCGCTCAGCTGGTGCATGCCGGCAGTGATCTTGACCCGCTGCAAATCCATTTGAGGCGAATCCTGCGCGCTGACGGTTTCCGAAAAAAATGGTGCGGCCAAGCACACTAATGCCACGGTGGCAGAGCGGGCGAGAGTAGTTGGATTAGATTTAACGACAAGATTCACGACTTTTGTGCCTCAATGGGTTGGAGCGATGGTGAATTGTCAGTCAAGACCCAAAAAATCTAAAAAATGCGCGAAAAAAAAGCCCGCCGAAGCGAGCTTTTCTTCAAAGGGTCAAGAATTACTTCTTGGCTTCTTCTTTCTTGGCAGCTGGCTTGGCAGCTTTAGCGGCGGCAGCTTTTTCTTCTTTAGCTTTCTTGGCGGCAGCAGCTTTTTCAGCTTTAGCGGCTTTGGCAGCAGCAGCTTTCTCTTCTTTCATCTTCTTGGCATCAGCTTTTGCGTCGGCTTTGGCTTCTGGCTTCGCTTCAGCTTTCACTTCTGCCTTGGCAGCAGGAGCAGCGGCGGCTGGAGCAGCAGCGGCAGCAGGAGCAGCGGCTGGTTTAGCAGCAGGAGCAGCAGCTTGGGCGAACGCGCCAACAGCAAACAGACCGGAGATCAGGGCAGCGAGTACTTTGTTCATTTTGAGTTTCCTAGGGATGACGTGAGTCAATGGGGTTAGAAGTTTCCCTCCTGAAAATCAGAAGGCACATCCGTAACGGGGGTGGTTTACAGTCGGTTGACAACGTCTTGAAAATTATTTGGAATATTTGGAAGCAGGAACATGTACCAACACATCAAGGTGCCCTTCGAGGGCCAAAAGATCACCGTCAACGCCGATAACTCGATCAATGTGCCCGATCAACCCATCATTCCATTCATTGAAGGTGACGGCACCGGCGCAGACATCACCCCCGTGATGCTCAAAGTGGTGGACGCAGCGGTGGCCAAGGCCTATGGCGGCACTAAAAAGATCCAATGGATGGAGGTTTATGCCGGGGAAAAGGCTACCAACGTCTACGGCCCCGATGTCTGGCTGCCTGAGGAAACCCTGCACGCCGTCAAAGATTACGTGGTGTCTATCAAAGGCCCGCTGACCACGCCGGTGGGCGGCGGCATTCGCTCACTCAACGTGGCTTTGCGTCAGGAGCTGGACTTGTATGTATGCCTGCGCCCCATTCAGTATTTCACCGGTGTTCCTTCCCCCGTGAAAGAGCCTGAGAAGACCAACATGGTGATCTTCCGGGAAAACTCGGAAGATATTTACGCGGGTATTGAGTTTGAAGCCGAATCCGACAAAGCCAAAAAGCTCATCAAGTTTTTGCAAGATGAAATGGGTGTTAAGAAAATCCGTTTCCCCAACACGTCGGGCATTGGCATTAAACCTGTGTCGATTGAAGCCACCGAGCGCCTGGTGCGCAAAGCCCTGCAATACACCATTGACAACGACAAGCCCAGCCTGACCATTGTTCACAAGGGAAACATCATGAAGTTCACCGAAGGTGGCTTCCGGGATTGGGCCTATGCCTTGGCTGCCAAGGAGTTTGGGGCGGAGTTGATCGACGGCGGCCCGTGGATGAAGTTCAAAAACCCCACAACGGGCCGCAACATCGTCGTCAAAGACGTGATTGCCGATGCCTTTTTGCAGCAAATTTTGTTGCGCCCCGCTGAATACAGTGTGATTGCCACCCTCAATTTGAATGGCGACTACATCTCTGACGCGCTCGCCGCCCAAGTGGGTGGTATAGGCATTGCCCCCGGTGCCAACCTGAGTGACACCATCGCCATGTTTGAGGCCACCCATGGCACGGCACCCAAGTATGCCGGCAAAGATTACGTCAACCCCGGCTCAGAGATTTTGTCGGCCGAGATGATGCTGCGTCACATGGGCTGGACGGAAGCTGCCAATCTGATCATCCGCGCCATGGAGAAGTCCATTTTGAGCAAGCGCGTGACCTATGACTTTGCGCGGTTGATGGAAGGCGCAACCCAAGTGAGTTGTTCCGGGTTCGGGCAGGTGATGATTGAGAACATGTAGGCTGTATGGCCGGCCCCGGTGCCAAGGCTGCGTTTTTGGAACCGCTTCAGACTTTGTTTGACGCGGCTTTTTTTTACGCCACCGCGCTTGAATGTAAAAGAGTTGACACCAATTCACCTTGTAGCGGCAACAGATCAACGCGCTCGATAGAATGAAATCATGGCTACCAAAACTCCCGCTAGACCCTCCGACAAACCCCCAAACCCGGCAATTCAGCGTCCCGATCAGGACGATGGTGGCCAGGTGGTGCTGGAGCGGCGCACTGAAAAGGCCAAACCGCCCCAGATGTACCAGGTGGTGATGCTCAATGATGACTACACCCCCATGGAGTTTGTGGTGGTGGTGATTCAGGAGTTTTTCAGCAAAGATATGGAAACAGCAACGCAGATCATGTTGAAGATTCATCTCGATGGCAAAGGTATTTGCGGGGTTTATTCCAAGGACGTGGCCGCCACCAAGGTGGATCAGGTGTTGGAGGCGGCCAACAAGGCCGGGCATCCATTGAAGTGTGTCAGTGAACCCGTGGAGTTTTAGGCAAGTCGTGAACTTATTCACAGTTTTATCAACCACAACGTCAAGCGTCAAGCAAGGCAAAAGGAAATCACATGATTGCCCAGGAATTGGAAGTTAGTTTGCACATGGCGTTTGTTGAGGCGCGTCAGCAGCGCCACGAATTCATCACGGTCGAGCATTTATTGCTCGCCTTGTTGGACAACCCCAGCGCGGCCGAGGTGTTGCGGGCGTGTTCCGCCAATATTGACGATCTGCGCAAGTCGCTGGCCAATTTCATCAAAGACAACACGCCCCAGGTGGCGGGGTCAGACGATGTGGACACGCAGCCCACGCTGGGTTTCCAGCGGGTGATTCAGCGCGCCATCATGCACGTGCAGTCCACCGGCAGTGGCAAGAAAGAAGTGACTGGTGCCAATGTGCTGGTCGCTATCTTTGGTGAGAAGGATTCGCACGCGGTGTATTACCTCCACCAGCAGGGCGTGACCCGCCTGGACGTGGTGAACTTCATCGCCCACGGCATTAAAAAGAGTGACCCACCCGAGCCCACCAAGTCAGGTGAGGCGCCGACTGAGGGCGAAGAAGGTGGCGCGGGTGGCGAGAAGAGCGAGAAGCAATCGCCGCTGGAGCAATACACCGTCAACTTGAACCAGTTGGCCAAAGACGGCAAGATTGATCCGCTGATTGGTCGCGAGTACGAGGTCGAGCGCGTTATCCAAATTCTGTGCCGTCGCCGCAAAAACAACCCGTTGCTGGTGGGTGAAGCCGGTGTGGGCAAGACCGCGATTGCCGAGGGCCTGGCCTGGCGTATTACGCAAAAAGATGTGCCAGATATTTTGGCCGAGTTCGTGGTGTATTCCCTGGACATGGGCGCTCTGCTGGCGGGCACCAAATACCGGGGTGACTTTGAGCAACGCTTGAAGGGCGTTTTGAAATCGCTCAAAGACAAACCCAATGGTATTTTGTTCATTGATGAAATCCACACGCTGATTGGTGCCGGTGCCGCTTCGGGCGGCACGCTGGATGCCTCCAATTTACTCAAACCGGGCTTGAGTTCTGGCGCTTTGAAGTGCATTGGCGCGACGACGTTTACGGAATATCGAGGCATTTTTGAGAAAGACGCAGCCCTGTCACGCCGCTTCCAGAAGGTGGATGTGGTTGAACCCACCGTACAAGAAACTGTCGATATTCTCAAAGGCCTGAAATCACGCTTCGAAGAGCACCATGGTGTCAAGTACGCCGTGGCTGCCCTGCAAGCCGCTGCCGAATTGAGCGCCAAGTACATCAACGATCGCCACTTGCCCGACAAGGCAATTGACGTGATCGACGAGGCGGGCGCGGCCCAGCGGATTTTGCCGGCCTCCAAACGCAAAAAAATCATCACCAAAACCGAGGTGGAAGAAATCGTGGCCAAGATCGCCCGCATTCCGCCCGCCAATGTGTCTAACGACGATCGCGGCAAACTCAAAACGCTGGAACGCGATTTGAAGAATGTGGTGTTCGGCCAGGACAAGGCGCTGGATGTGCTGGCGTCTGCCGTGAAAATGGCGCGCTCAGGTCTGGGCAAGGGCGACAAGCCGATTGGCTCCTTCCTGTTCAGCGGCCCCACGGGGGTGGGCAAAACCGAGGCGGCCAAGCAACTCGCCTACATCATGGGAATCGATTTGATTCGCTTTGACATGAGCGAGTACATGGAGCAGCATGCGGTGAGCCGTTTGATTGGCGCGCCACCGGGTTATGTGGGCTTTGACCAGGGTGGTTTGCTGACTGAAGCTGTCACCAAGAAGCCGCATTGCGTCTTGCTGCTCGATGAGATCGAGAAAGCACATCCTGCCATCTTCAACGTGCTGCTGCAGGTAATGGACCATGGCACGCTGACTGACAACAACGGGCGCAAGGCCGACTTCCGCAACGTGATCATCGTGATGACCACCAATGCGGGTGCCGAGACCATGAACAAGGCCACGATTGGCTTTACCAACCCGCGTGAAGCAGGCGACGAGATGGCTGACATCAAGCGCCTGTTCACACCCGAGTTCCGTAACCGTCTGGATGCCACAGTCAGCTTCAAGGCGCTGGACGAAAACGTCATCTTGCGGGTTGTCGACAAATTCCTGCTGCAACTGGAAACGCAGCTGGCCGACAAGAAGGTTGAGGTCACCTTCACCGACAAGCTGCGCAAACATTTGGCTAAGAAGGGCTTTGATCCGCTGATGGGCGCGCGCCCGATGCAGCGCCTGATTCAGGACACCATTCGCCGTGCACTGGCTGATGAGTTGCTGTTTGGTCGCCTGACCGATGGTGGTCGCCTGACGGTGGATATGACCATCACGACTGACGACAAGGGTGTAGAGACCGGTGAAGTGGCGTTGGATATCCAGCCACTGCCCAAGAAAGAAGGCAAAGCCAAGCCGGAAGCCGAGGCGGCAGAGACCAATTGATCCACTGAGCGATTGATCGGCGCAGCCTGCTGCGTTCAACACCCTAAAAGGCCGGAAGCATGATGCTG
>JANOLC010000062.1:0-2970 GCA_031419575.1 Burkholderiales bacterium
TGATCAGCGTGCCTGGTTCCTGGGTGGCTTCTGCGCTGGCGATAGGGGCTACAGGGGCAGCAGGGTTAGCCTGTGGTGCCACGGCGCCCGATGCTGCTGCCACCATCGCAGTGGGTGGGTTGGCCGCGACCGTAGACCCCCCCCCTTTGCCGAACATGAAATAGGCTCCCGCTGCACCCAGCAATACCACCGCACCCACGCCACCTGCCACCAAACCCATGGGCATAGACTTACCAGGCTTTGCAGCTGATGGGGCTGAAGCAACAGCAGCAGGCACGGATGGCGCTGCGGGTTTGAAGGCAATAGGTGCGGCAGGTACTGCCACAGATGCCGCCATGGGACGGGTCAGGTTCAGCACCGTGGAGTCGTCATCGGACGCGCCCTCACGCGGTGTGATCACTGTTTTTTCCTCGCCTTGGTTCAACACGGTGGCGGCGACTGCGGCGGCGAACTCTTTGGCTGTTTGATAGCGTTCATCCGGGTTCTTGGCGATGGCTTTTTTGACCACGGCATCCCAGGCAGCCGGCAGGGCCATGTTCAGGGTGGACGGTGGCAGCGGCTCCTCGCGCAGCACCTTGTACATGATGGTGGTTTGCGTGCCGGTGAATGGCTTTTCGCCCGTCAAAAATTGGTACAGGATCACGCCACAAGAGAATAAGTCGCTGCGGCCATCCACTACCTGCCCCATGAACTGTTCGGGTGACATATAGGCCGCCGTGCCCATTACCGTACCCACTTGCGTGAGTTGCGATGTTTCAATGCGGGCGATGCCAAAGTCAGCGATCTTGATGTGGCCGTCCGCCAGCATGATCAGGTTGGCCGGCTTCATGTCGCGGTGGGTCACGCCTTTGCTGTGGGCGTGTTCCAACGCATCCAGAATTTCGCCCATGATGCGGCCCACTTCCTTCAGTGGGAAGCGTTCATTGCCATCAAAGGAGTCTTTGAGTTCCTTGCCCGGCACAAACTCCATGGCGATAAAGGCCACCCGCTCGCCATTTCCACCAGCACCGTCCGCGCCCGCCACCATGGTGCGGTCATCCTCAGCGACCACTTCGCCGTAGTCATACACGGCCACGATGCCAGGGTGGTTGAGTCGGCCAGCCGCTTGGGCTTCGCGTTTGAAGCGGGCCAGTACGCCTGCGACTTCGCCACTGTTCAACTGGGCTGGCAGAATAGTTTTGATGGCCACCGTGCGCTCGATTACGGGGTCAAAGCCCTCGTACACGACGCCCATCGCGCCCTTGCCCAGCTCGCGACGAATCAAATACTTACCGAGTTTGGTCATGGCCGGCATTGCGTTCCCCTGAATTCCAAATTTCCGTTCATCGTCCCACAGCAATAGCGGATCACTTGTATTTGGAATCAATGTCCCAAACGGCGGTTTGTACCAGGCGTTGCACCATGGTGTCCAAGCCCACGCCACCCTTGGCGCCTTCTGAGATGCCCATGACACTGGTTTGCGATGAGCCCACTTCCATCTTCAATTCTTTGTAGCCCTGGGCCACTTGCTCGGTGGTGTTCACATCCATGATCTTGTAGCGCATGCCGATCAGCCACACACCGGTCGAATCCTCGGTTTTGACCGAGCCCGCCACCTGGCCTGCCGCAGCACCACCAAAGCCACCAAACATGCCCATCAGGCCGCCAATGGCCTTGCCGTCAAAACCCTTTTTGTTCTCGGCGATTTGCTCGGCTTTGAGGATGTCAAATTTCACAATCCACTTGGTGGTTCTGAGCTTGCCCACCTGCATGGTTTTACGGGCTGCAACTGGATCGCCCAGGTTGTAAGCCATGGAAATTTCATTGAGCAGCGGCCCCAGGTTAGAGCGCTCCAGCACGGGGAAGTTGGCTGATGACAACTCAATCTCGCCAAAGTCAGCAATGTTGTTTGGGCCGAACTTTTGAATGAACGTGGAGTTATTGCTCTTGATCTCGCCAGGAATAACGACCAGCGCGGGGCCTTTTTTGTTGCGGTTGGTGTACTCAACTTCTTTGTACGCGGCGGCATCGGCAGCGGCATTGGCCTTGTCTGATGTGGACGTGCCTGCCGTGGGCGATGGGTTGCCAAATGACAGCTGTGCCATGGCTTGACCGGCAACCATTGCCAGGGCCGCGGTGGTAGCCAGAATGGCTAGGCGATGGTTTTTACAGAAGCTGAAATGTGTTGACATGGAATATTCCCCTTTGATGAAGTTGATGTTTGATAAAAATGAGGCCGATTATTTGCTGCCCGCGCGCTGGCAATAGTCGCTGTACAACTTGGCCACCACTTCCTCGGCGCTTTCGTTGATCAGGGTCAACGCCATGCCACCCACGTCGGTGCCCGCGTAGCTTTCGTTTTTGGCCGAGGTCTGTGAGATCATTTTGCCGTTCGATCCGGTCAACGTGAAATTCATGTTGATGCTGACCTGGTTGACATTAACGATGGCATTGCGAAACGAACTACTGCCAATCACACCACGCAAGATGTACTGGGCGGCCAGTCGTTTGGACGCGCTGATGGCGGCGTCCGGGTCGTTCTTGAAATACGCGTCAATTTCGGCCTGCGCCACTTGCGCCCGGATTTGCGCTTCGGTGAAGGTTTTAAGCCCCAGCGCCTGTAGGCGCTGGTTCACCGCATTGATGTGGGTGCTGTATTTCGTCTGGTTGGCGGAAACTTGGCCATCACGCTGCTCACCAATCAAGACCATGATTTTCTGATTTTTGATCTTGTCGCGACAAGGCGTGGCCAGCAGGGACTGCACCTGGGCGGCACGCTTGGCCTCGGCTTCTTTTTCCGCGTTGTCTTCGTTGGAAAATTTAAAGCCCTGAGCCTGCGCGCTGGGCGGTATGAGCGACGCGAGCGTGGTCAGCGCGGCCGTCAGCGCGACCCAAAAAGTGGTTAAAAGTTGGCGTGATGTCATGGGTCCTCCCAACACGTATTATCAACAACTGTTTACAAATTTGAAGGGCTAATTCCATGGATTTAGG
>JANOLC010000063.1:0-4546 GCA_031419575.1 Burkholderiales bacterium
CATCGTTCTAACAAGGACCGTGGCATTGATGCCCCCGCCACAGTCCACTTGGGACGCCGCACGTCAGCAAACGCACAGACGTGGGACGAGCGAGCCGCGTTCAATGCGTGGATTCAAACCAGCGTCGAGCTGGCAAAAATACAGGCCGAAGTAAAGCGGGTGCAGTCGCAAATCATCGACCTAACCAGCACGATTGGGCAAGCCCTTGCAGAGCGTGACAGCCAAAAGAGCCGCGCCCATATCCCCGCACCAGCGCCCACACCCACGGCCACGGCCACGGCCACGGCAAGCACAACACACACGCCAGCTATTTGGACGCCATCAAACGCGTTGCGCATCGCACCCACCAGCGCCGCCAGACTGCTGAGACGGGCCATTTCCAGTGCGTCCAAGCGCCCAACCTCATCAACCCACCCGGCCACCGACTTGCATAGCGCGCCGGATTCATCCAAGGAGACAAAACTATGCTGACCCTTTTATTTCAACTACTGGCCGAGCTGTTCATCACCCGACCCCCCGGGCTGGAACCAGGCACTCAGTCGGTCCATGCCAAGCGTGTCTTGGCAGAACTCGACAGCCGGTTTTTTCGGATGGCTTTGCCAAGGAGACTCAATACCGAGTTGGGCAAACTGCACCAGCCCTCGCAACTTGGCAAGAGCCGTGCGCGCGAGCTGGCGCAGCCATCCAAGGCCTCGCAAGCCATTGGAGACTCGTTTGAATGGAGCTGCCAATGAACGCCAATAACCACACCTTGCACCGCCTGCATGACCCAGCGTCTTTTAAATGGTTATCCAGTCTGACCCCAGAGATGGAAGGCTTCGCAACGGGTAGGGCTATCTGTTTCGGAATGGACGCCATGTATCTCCACAGCGATATGTTGGCCCACTACCCAGGCCACTTGTTGCTGGCCATTCCTACTCTTAACGCGCCGCCCGTTGAATATGGTTTCGCTTGCACATCAAAAGGCCAGCGGTGGTTCTGCTTCGTCGTCGTGCGCAAAAACGCAAGCAAAAGTGCTGCGCTCGTTTTTGAAGTTTCGCCCTACGCGCTTATGTTTCCAGCACACGGCCTGCGTGAAACCGGCCGAGACGCATCGGGCAAAGTGGTGTTGGGCAGGGACTACCCATTGAAACCGCTGTTGCCCGTGCTGTGTCCCATGGATGGTTTACCCATCCGCTATGAGGTCTTGCGGCCAGATGCGAGGTCGTATTTCTGCCTGTCAGAGGGCGAGCCCAGTCTGGCTGCGTGGGAAACACCACCGTCAAGCCAAGAAGGCCAACATGGTGCCATGCAGGCTGTACTGGGCCAACAGCCGGCCCAGCCCCAGAACGCCCCCATTTACTTTGATGTCGGAAGTCCCGCACTGTCTGCTATGCGGCTCAATGGGAACGTGGCCCTCATTAACTTGCTGGAAGGTCTTCAATGAACCACGACCACACTCATTTTGTAACCCTGACGCCCGAGTTGGCGAAGGAGCTAGTAACGCAGATGCAGGCCGTTCTGGACGGTGATGCGAGTTACTTCCATGTGGAGATGCTGACCGACGATGGTATTGAAGTGTCCATCCACCTTGGAGGACCAGATGATGACTAAAACAAACGCACCACGGCGCGACCTCTACCAAGAAGTGACCGACAAAATCGTCAAAGCGATTGAGACGGGCGGAATGGCGAACTGGGTGCGGCCATGGTCTGACATAAACGAGCCAGGTCTACCCAAAAACGGCAGCAGCGCACGTCCATACAGCGGGGTGAATACCGCGTTGCTGTTCATTACGGCCCATGAACGGGGTTACGGCTCTAACCGCTGGTTCACGATGAAGCAAGCTAACGAGTTGGGTGGCAGAGTACGTAAAGGCGAGAAGACTACCCCGGTATATTTTTTCAAAATGCTGGAATCTGCGAATACCGATTTAGGTAAGGAGCAGAAAGGTAGAGTCAACAACGACAGGCCGCGAATGGTGCCATTTCTAACTGAGTATCGCGTTTTCAATGCAGAGCAAATTGACGGTCTTCCATTGCCAGAAAACATCCCCCAGCCAGAATGGTCTCCCAACAAAGCTGTTCAGGAAATCATCGACCGGTTACAGCCGCAAATTGTTCATGGCGGAAATCGGGCGTACTTTTCGCCAAGTCAGGGAGATGGTGATTACGGACTAATCAAGATGCCGTATCGCGGTGCCTTCAATTCGGAGTTTGACTATCTGGCAACGCTTCTCCATGAACTCGGGCATTGGGCATCGGGGCCACTCAAAAGGCAATTGGGTAATCGCGGTACAGAGGACTATGCTCGTGAGGAAATTAGAGTCGAACTTTTTTCAGTACTGATGGCCCGCGAATTGAATCTCCCGATGTCCGTAGAAAATCATAGTGCCTATATTGGCTCGTACATCAAGCTGCTAAAAAGCGACAGCAGGGAGATTTTCCGAGTGGCAAAAGATGCCCAGAAAATCTGCGATTACGTTATGGGCCGCTTTGTCCCGGAAACGGAAGTCAGCCCAGAGGCCGTGCCAGTGGTCATGCCTGCGCCCGTGATTGATACTACGGTGCAGCCAGTCAATCCCGTGGTGAAAGCGCTCATTGCACGCAGCGTCAAACGGGCATCCCGTAAACCCAAGTCTGGGTACACGCAGACAGAGCCAACTGTGTCAGAGCCCGCATTGACTTAGGCCCATCGCGTTGCAGGCCAGCAGCGTGGCCCTTGTAGCGCCAACGGAGGCCGTTGCATGGTACCGGCTAAACCCCGATTTTTT
Organism: Burkholderiales bacterium; assembly: GCA_031419575.1. GTDB lineage: Bacteria > Pseudomonadota > Gammaproteobacteria > Burkholderiales > Burkholderiaceae_C > JANYCG01. The sequence continues at coordinate 2,753 of JANOLC010000063.1, forward strand.
GTGGAACGGCGATAGGCTGGCGTTCGTTAAAACGTACATCAAAAAGGGTGGCGCGTTATCGGACCCACGGCAGCAGGCTTTACCTCTAAAAGATAGCTTTGAGAGTTCTCTAAAAAGCGCCGATGAAACAAGCTCCAATTTCTAAAGCCGAGCCCTATAGCAATTTCATCCAATGCCTTGGAATGCGTAATATTTTTAGCCTTGCAAGCCTTTTTAGCCTGTTTTTTTAGGGTGCGTAAAGTGGTCATAAAACCAAGCTACCAAACGAAAAATTAAAGTCAAGTGGAGCCGAACCAACTCAAATGAAAAACCCGCCTAGGCGGGTTCATTGTCTAGGCTTGAAACACCTCCACTAGCGTAGAGAAAATGCTGCCTGTTCGGCAGTAAAGATGTCTAGACAAATTCACGGTAGCAAGTTGCTGACAACTTTGTCAAGTGGCATTACGCACTCGCGTGCCTCACGCTCCCGCGCTTGGTGCGTGGCACGGTCCAAGCGCAAGCGCTAGGTAACGTAAATACTCCACTTAACACCGCCCCAATCAATTGCAGGCGGTTTTTTTACGCCATAGGCAATCCTCACGCCAGCCTACGGCGTGTCATTCGTTTTGCGACCCCATGGCGACGGTTTGGGGCCGTGTGGTGTGGTTCCAGATGCGGTTGCGTCATGTATTCGTCCTTGTCAGGGGCGAAAGGCACAAAACATGACACTCATTCACTGCATCCAACCCCGCACCGCACGAGCCATTTTTACAATAATGTGGGCTGCCGTCTTCCTTGTACGTATCAACGCCATTGACCCACGGGCCATGCAGGGCAACCCAGCCACCAATGCACCAAGGCCCGCCAGAACACGCGTTTTAGGAGGGTTTTGACGCCTTTGAACACCTCAATTCCGGCATGGCCTGCCTGCTAGACTTCCCCAGACCAAAACGATACCAACGGACGGCCATGAGCGTACTGACAGACACCCTTGAAACCTTTCGCCAAACCGCTCACACGGAGCGGGAAAAGGGCATTTATTTCGAGAATCTGGCGAAACTGTACTTTCAGAATGAGCCACGGTACAAAGACTTGTACAGCGACGTGTGGCTCTGGGAGGCATGGCGTGTCGAGTGGATTAAGGCAGGTAACAAAGACCCCGGCATGGACACCGGCATTGACTTGGTTGCGAAAACCAGGGGCACCAATGAATACCATGCTATTCAAGCCAAGTTTTACGATTCTGACAGCACCATCTACAAGAAACAGGTCGATTCTTTTTTTACGGCATCCGGCAAAAAGCCATTTACCCACCGCCTGCTGATTCTTTCGACCGACAAAATCAGCCCTCACGTGGACACGGCCATGCAGGGCCAGCACATCCCCTGCCAAAAAATCACCCTGTCCGACTTGGAAGACAGCAAGATTGACTGGGCCAGTACGTTCAAGCAAAAGGCCGTCCAGTTCAAGGAACGCAAAGAGCCACGACCCTACCAAAAGACGGCCATTGCCAATGTGGTCGAGGGACTGAGCCATGCTGACCGTGGCAAGTTAATCATGGCGTGCGGCACTGGCAAGACTTTCACGTCATTGCGACTGGCCGAGCAAATGGCGGGGGCGGGCGGGCGTGTGCTCTTTCTGGTGCCGTCCTTGTCATTGCTATCACAGACACTTACCGAGTGGACGCAGGAAACGGCGACCCCCATGCACAGCTTCGCTGTTTGTTCTGACAGTGAAGTCGGCAAGGGCCGGGACAAGGATGACGACTATCAAATGCTGGTGCATGAGTTGCAGTACCCAGCTACCACCAACCCA
>JANOLC010000064.1:0-11786 GCA_031419575.1 Burkholderiales bacterium
CATGCTGGCTGTGATGGTGGTGCTGGTGTTTGGCAACGTGTTCATGCGTTACGCCTTCAACTCCGGCTTCACGGTGTCTGAGGAGTTGTCGCGATGGCTGTTTGTGTGGATGACGTTCCTGGGTGCGGTGGTGGCCTTGCGTGGCAATGGGCACTTGGGCACCGACATGCTGGTCGGCAAGCTCGGACCTACAGGCAAACGCATCTGCATGGGTTTGTCGCTCGTGCTGATGCTTTATTGCACCTGGCTGATTTTCAAGGGCTCTTACGACCAGACCGTGGTGAACTGGGATTCCACCAGTGCAGTGATGGAAGTCTCCATGGGCTACTTTTATGCCTCCGGCATGGCCTTCTCAATTTTGGCAGTGCTGATTTTGCTCAGCGATCTGTGGCGTTTGCTCACGGGCAAGATTGACGACGACCACCTGATGTTGATGCAGGAGTCCGAAGAGGCACCGCATGCCAGCGACGCACCCGCCAAAGCCCATTGAATTCAGAAAAACAACATTGAAATCGAGGATCTGACATGACCATCACCATCTTTCTGGGTTCCATGATCGCCGCTATGGCATTGGGCGTTCCCATTGCGTTCTCATTGCTGTTGTGCGGTGTCGCGCTGATGTGGCAAATGAATATGTTCGATGCACAAATTCTGGCGCAAAACCTGATTGAAGGGGCCAACAGCTTTCCCTTGCTGGCCGTGCCCTTCTTCATGCTGGCCGGTGAAATCATGAATGCCGGCGGCTTGTCGCGGCGCATCGTGAACTTTGCGATGGCCTTGGTGGGCCATGTCAGGGGCGGCTTGGGCTATGTGACCATCGTTGCGGCTGTGATCATGGCCTCGCTGTCTGGCTCTGCGGTGGCTGATGCGGCAGCTCTAACTGCCTTGTTGCTGCCCATGATGGTGGCCGCCGGGCACGACAAGGCGCGCTCTGCGGGCTTGATCGCTTCAGCGGGCATCATTGCCCCCATCATTCCACCTAGCATTGGATTTGTGATTTTTGGCGTGGCCGGTGGCGTGTCGATTTCCAAACTGTTCATGGCCGGTATCTTCCCTGGTCTTTGGTTGGCTGTGTCGCTGGTGGCCACCTGGTGGTGGCTGGTACGCAAGGAAACTATTGTTCCGCCACCGCGCAAAACGCTGGCTGAAGTCTTTGAGGCCATGCGCCTGGCGACCTGGGCGTTGGTACTGCCGTTCATCATCGTGTTTGGCTTGAAGTTTGGTGTTTTCACTCCGACTGAGGCTGCGGTGGTTGCTGCGGTGTATTCGCTGTTTGTGTCCACGGTGATCTACGGAGAGCTCAATTTCAAAAAGTTGGTGCCCTTGTTTGTGTCGGCTGCCACCACCTGCTCTATCGTCATGTTTCTGGTGGCGGCGGCCATGGTGTCCGCGTGGCTGATCACCGTGGCGAACTTGCCGGCACAGGTGGTTGTCCTGTTGCAACCGCTGCTGGACAGCCCCCGCCTGCTGATGTTGGCCATCATGGTGCTGACCATGGTGGTGGGGACTGCGCTGGACATGACGCCGACCATTTTGTTGCTTACCCCTGTGTTGATGCCCGTGGTGAAGGCGGCAGGGATTGACCCGGTCTACTTTGGTGTGATGTTCATCATCAACAACGCCATTGGCTTGATCACGCCGCCAGTGGGCACGGTGCTCAATGCGGTGGCCGGTGTGGGCAAGATCAGCATGGACGAAGTCACTCGGGGTGTGATTCCCTTCATGATTGCGCAGTTTGCCATCATGTTTTTGATGGTGGCATTCCCGCAGCTGGTGATGGTGCCAGCACGCTGGTTCTATTGAATTTTTCACGACGAGGGGGCTGTCTGGTACGCCAGACCCCGCGTCACAACGATCCGCGTACTGAGACATTTACTTTTTAAATCAGGAGATCCCATGAAACGTTTAGTCCTTAAAACCATCGCCGCCGCCGTAGCCATCGCAGCTTTTGGTGTGGCATCTGCTCAAGACATTAAAGAGCACACTTTCAAGTTCACGCTCAATGGCCCTGAAGGCCACCCAGCCGTTGCGGGCATGAAGAAATTTGCCGAGACCGTGACTGCGAAATCGGGTGGCAAGATCAAGGTGAACCTGTTCTACAACGGCACGCTGGGCAGTGACCAAGCGGTGGTGGCGTCCATGAAAGGCGGCACGATTGAAATGTCTGTGATGAACAGCGGCATTTTGGCCAGCGAAGCCAAGGAACTGGCCATTTTTGACTTTCCCTTCCTGTTCGCCAACGAGAAAGAGTCTGACGCTATCGTGGACGGCCCCGTTGGCAAAAGGATGCATGCCCTGCTGGAAGCCAAGGGCCTGATTGGACTGTCTTACTGGGAACTCGGCTACCGCCAAATGACCAACAGCAAGCGTCCTCTGAACAAAGTGGAAGACATTGAAGGGCTGAAGCTGCGCGTCATCCCTAACCCTATCAACGTCGCTTGGGTCAAAGCACTGGGTGCCAATCCCACGCCCCTGCCGTTCCCCGAGGTCTATGCCGCCATGGAACAAAAAGCCATTGACGGCCAAGAGAACCCCATCAGCGTGATTGCCGCCAACAAGTTCTGGGAAGTTCAGAAAAACATCGCGTTGACCAACCACCAGTACAACCCACAGTCCGTGATATTCAGCAAGAAGGTCTGGGACACGTTGACCCCGGTCGAGAAAAGCTGATCGACGATGCCGCTGACGAAGCTGCCAACTTCCAACGTAAAGAGTCGCGTGCTGCAGTGGCTGCCAACCTTGAGTTGCTGAAGAAAAACGGCATGACGGTGACCCAGTTCGCGCCTGCCGAAGTGGCCAAACTGCGCGAAAAAATGAAGCCGGTCATCGCCCAGTTCAGCGCCAGCGTGGGCGAAACCACCGTAAACGAAATGATGGCGGAACTGGCCAAGTTGCGTAAGTAATTTTTTGCGGCACCTGTCACCCGCAGGTCTGAGAACTCGCAGGTGACAGTTTCTAAATAACCAGGCCGTTCATGAGCAAAACCCGTGTTGCAATTGCAGGTGCTGGCCTGATTGGCCAGGTGCACATCGGCGTGGTGCAAAACAGCTCCACCTGCACGCTTTCGGCAATCGTCGATCCATCGCCCGCAGCGGTCGGTGTGGCGGCACGTGCGGGTGTGCCGCTGTACACATCGGTTGGCGAGTTGCTGGCCAAAGACCGACCCGACGGTCTAGTCTTGGCGACCCCCAATCACCTGCATGTGTCACAGGGGTTGCAATGCATTGCAGCGAGGCTCCCGATTCTTCTGGAAAAACCCATTGCCACCACGGTGGCTGAAGGGGCGCAACTGGTCAGGGCGGTCGAAGCGGTTGGTGCCAAAGTGTTGATTGGCCATCACCGCGCCCACAGCCCCATCATGGCCCGGGCCAAAGAGGTGGTGGATTCTGGCAAGCTGGGGCAGCTGGTTGCGGTGATGGGGAGTGCGACCTTCTTCAAGCCGGATCAGTATTTTCTGGATGGCCCCTGGCGGCGTGAAATTGGCGGCGGCCCGATTCTGATCAACATGATTCACGAAGTGCACAGCCTGCGTATGCTGTGCGGTGACATCGTGGCGGTGCAAGCCTTCGCATCAAATACCACTCGCGGTTTCGCAGTAGAAGACACCGTGGCCATCAATTTGCGTTTTGCCAATGGCATGCTAGGTAATTTCTTGCTGTCTGACACGGCCGCCTGCGCCCGAAGTTGGGAGCAAACATCGCAAGAAAACAAAGCCTATCCCACCTACGATGACGAAGACTGCTACGTCATCACTGGCACCAATGGCAGCCTGTCGGTGCCGACCATGCGCTTGAAGACCTATCCCCGACCGGGAGATCGCTCCTGGTGGAAAGAATTTGAAACCAGCGTCGTTGGCATGGTGCGCGATGATCCCTTGAAACACCAGATGGCGCATTTCGGCAAAGTCATTCGCGGTGAGGCCAATCCCCTGGTCAGTGCGCGTGATGGCTTGCTGAACCTACGCATCACAGAAGCCATTGCAGAAGCGGCAAAAACTGGGCAGATTGTCCAGTTGTCCGCTGAATAGTTACCGAAATCAATCCATTGAAAGACGCTCATGAATATTCTCGTACTGAACGGTATCAACCTGAACATGTTTGGCAAGCGCGACCCCAAGCAATACGGCACCACCACACTGGCGGAGATCGACGCGAGTCTTGTTTCCCTGGGGCAGGAGCTTGGCGCAACGGTTGAGAACTTTCAGACCAACTTTGAGGGCGAAATGGTTGAACGTATTCACCGCGCCCATGCCGACAATGTGCAAGCCGTGCTGATCAACGCGGGTGCCTGGACGCACTACTCCTATGGCATCCGCGACGCGCTGGCGATTCTCGAGTGCCCGATTTTTGAAGTGCATATGTCCAACATCCATGCGCGCGAAGCTTTTCGGCATCACTCGGTGATTGCCGAGATCGCCAAAGGCCAGATTGCCGGTTTTGGTGTGGACAGTTATTTGCTGGCCTTGCGCGCCGCTGTATCCGCCCTGTCGGCTTTGAAGGCGGCGTGACAATGATCAACGGCAACACAGAAATCATTGCCCACATTGGTTTCCCCACACATGCCTTCAAGGCACCCATGATTTACAACCCCTGGTTCGCGTCAACCGGGGTCAACGCCATCGTGGTGCCCATGGGCTGCCAGGCTCCGGACTACCCCGATTTTGTGCGCAGCGTGTTCAAGCTGACCAACATCCGTGGCGCATTGATCACTATGCCCCACAAGGTAACCACCGTGGGCCTGCTGGATGAGGTTTTGCCGACTGCAGTCATTGCCGGTGCTTGCAATGCCGTGCGTCGTACCGCGGACGGCAAGTTACAGGGCGACATGTTCGACGGCGAAGGTTTTGTGCGCGGTGTGCGTCGCAAGGGTTGCGTTCTGGAAGGGACTAACGTGTTGGTCGTGGGTTGTGGCGGTGTGGGCTCTGCCATTGCCGCCTCGCTGGCTGCTGCAGGCGTTGGGGCCATCAGCCTGTTTGATGCCCGCGCGGAATCTGCCCGGGGTCTGGGTCAACGTTTGGCGGCGCATTACCCCAAGCTCAAAGTTTCAACCGGCAGCAATGACCCCGCCGGGTTTGACCTGGTGGTGAATGGCACCCCCATGGGCATGAATGAAGGTGATGCCATGCCGATGGATGTCGCGCGCATTGCCAGCAGCACCTTTGTGGGTGAAGTGGTCATGAAGACCGAAATGACTGCTTTTTTGACGGCCGTGAAGGCGCGCGGTTGCCGTTTTCAAATTGGTTCGGACATGTTGTTTGAGCAGATTCCGGCTTACCTTGAGTTCTTTGGTTTCCCCAGTACGACGCCCGACGAGCTTCGCGGCTTGGCGACGCTGCAGTACTGAACCCACCAGCTAGCCGGCCTGCCAAATGAAATGCAAAAAGCCCAACCAAGGCAGGCTTGGTTGGGCTTTTTTGTTGGCCGAAGAGACCGCAGCCTCTGCGGGACAAGCCTTACTGGCCGAGTTACTTCTTGATAGGCTCAGCAGCTTTGGCAGCGGCCGGCTTGACTTCGGCTTTAGCAGCTGGTTTCGCTTCAGCAGCGGCTGCGGGCTTGGCGTCACCCTTTTCGTCAGCCATGCATTTTTTCATGTGGCTGTTTTTGGCCGCACCGGCTAACTTTTTGTCCATCGCTGATTTTTCGCAGGCGGGGCTGGCAGCGGCGGCGGGCTTGGCGCTCAAACACTCTTTCATGAAGGCCTTGCGCTCATCGCCCTTTTTGTCGCCAGCATTTTTGTTGCAAGCGCCCATCTTGCTTTGCTGCGCGGTTTTCGCATCGCCTTCTGCCGCACCGGCTAAGGTGGGCAGCCCGAAAGACAAGGTCAAACCGATGGCGAGGATTGAGAGGAGTTTTTTCATAGATTTCCTATGTGTAAATTGAAGTGAAGTGAATCAAAAGGACGAAACACTGCTGAGCCGCAGTTGAATCCGGCGTGGATTCCAGCACACAACGCTTAGGAATGCAAACCGGCTGACACGCCAACACATTCTCTTACGTCTGAGCAAGCCTGAACGCCTCGCTGGCGCCTCGTAAAATCACAGCATGCTATCTGTAAAAATTGAACTTCTCGAGGCGTTGGCCGCTTCGCTTGAAACCCTGCTGCCCGGTGCCGGTGTCAAAGCCGTGTTTGAGTCACCCAAAGTGGCCGCCCACGGTGACTTGGCCACAACGGTGGCCATGCAACTGGCCAAGCCTCTCAAATTAAACCCGCGCCAACTGGCGGACAACCTGAAGGCGGCATTGCTGGCCACGCCCGCGTTTGCGCGCTGGGTGGACGCCGTCGACATTGCCGGCCCCGGTTTTATCAACATCAAGTTGAAAGCCGCCGCCAAGCAGCAAATCGTGCACGACGTGCTGAGCCAGGGTAGCCGTTTTGGGAATCAACCCGGCAATGGCCAGCGCTTGATGGTCGAATTTGTCTCGGCCAACCCGACTGGCCCGCTGCACGTAGGCCACGGCCGCCAGGCAGCACTGGGCGATGCCATTTGCAACCTGTTTCAGACACAAGGCTGGGATGTTTATCGCGAGTTTTATTACAACGATGCCGGGGTGCAAATTGGCACGCTGGCTACCAGTACCCAGTTGCGCGCCCGGGGGTTCAAGCCGGGTGACGCGCAGTGGCCCAGCGGCGAGAACGCGGCCGCCTACAACGGCGAGTACATTGCCGACATTGCGGCTGATTTTCTGGCCACGAAGACCGTTCATGCCGATGATCGCGAATTCACCGCCTCCGGCGACGTGAATGATCTGGACGGCATGCGGCAATTTGCGGTCGCTTACCTGCGGCACGAGCCAGACCTGGACTTGCAGGCCTTTGATGTCAAGTTTGACAATTACTACCTTGAATCCAGCCTGTACACCAGCGGTCGCGTAGCCGATACCGTCAAAAAGTTGACCGAGGCGGGCAAGACCTACGAGCAAGACGGCGCGTTGTGGCTCAAATCCACCGATTACGGCGATGACAAAGACCGCGTGATGCGAAAAGGCGACGGCACATTCACCTACTTTGTCCCTGACGTGGCCTACCACATCAGCAAGTGGGAGCGCGGTTTTACCAAAGTGGTCAATATTCAGGGCACAGACCACCACGGCACCATTTCGCGTGTGCGTGCAGGGCTGCAGGCGGCTGGCGTGGGTATACCGCAGGGCTTTCCTGACTATGTGCTGCACACCATGGTGCGAGTGGTCAAGGGTGGCGAGGAGGTCAAAATCTCCAAACGGGCGGGTAGCTACGTGACCCTGCGCGATCTGATTGAGTGGACCAGCAAAGACGCGGTTCGCTTCTTTTTGCTCAGCCGCAAGCCGGACACTGAATACACCTTTGATGTGGATCTGGCCATTGCCAAGAACAACGACAACCCGGTGTATTACGTGCAATATGCCCACGCGCGGATTTGCTCGGTGATTGCGGCGTGGGGCGGGGATGAGTCCACCCTGGAGGATGCAGACCTGTCGCCGCTGCAAAGCCCGCAAGCGCTGGCACTGATGTTGCTGCTGGCCAAATACCCCGAGATGCTGACGGATGCAGCCACAGACTTCTCCCCACACGATGTCACTTTTTACTTGCGGGAACTGGCGGCTGCTTACCACAGCTATTACGATGTTGAGCGCATTTTGGTGGACGATGTGGCCGTCAAAGTCGCCCGACTGGCGCTGGTGGCTGCGACAAAGCAGGTGCTGCATAACGGGCTGGCCGTGTTGGGGGTTAGCGCCCCGCAAAAGATGTGATTCAATGACCACCTACCTGTTAGATCACTCAACAAGGCAGCGCATGAACCAGCAACGTGGCGGAACATTTTTAGGGATCATCATTGGCGTGGTCTTTGGCCTGGCCGCCGCGTTGGGCGTGGCGGTTTACGTGACCAAGGTGCCGATTCCGTTTATCAACAAAGGGCAAACTCGCTCCACCGAGCAGGATGCCGCGGAAGCCAAGAAAAACAAAGATTGGGACCCTAACGCCCCACTGTATGGCAAAAATCCGGCCAAGCCGAGCCTGCCTGCCCCTGCATCTGTAGCGCCTGCAGCTGTAGCAAGCGGGGCCGCAACGGGTGCAGCGAATCCTGCAATAGCAACAGCAGCCAGGCCGGAAGCGAAACCAGAGGCCAAATCCACAGATGCCAAGGCGACTGCGTCGGCTGACCCATTGGGTGACCTGGCCCGCGCCAAGTCAACGGCCACCACGGCCGAGCCGTTTTCTTACTTTATCCAAGTGGGTGCCTACCGCACGCCCGAAGATGCCGAGAGCCAACGCGCCAAGCTGTCACTGGGCGGTTTCGAGTCCAAGGTCACCGAGCGGGAGCAGTCTGGCCGGGCCGTATTTCGGGTTCGGGTGGGACCGTTTGACAAGCGCGAAGATGCTGAAAAAGCCAAAGAAAAACTGGATGGTGCGGGCATGGACACCGCGCTGGTGAGGGTTCAGCGCTGAACTAATCGTCGTCAGGCCAGTCAACTGACCCTTGCAATGATATTTTGGAGTGATTGAAGATGAAACGTCGTGATTTTTCTCGTCAAGGCGCTGCCGCACTGGCTGTATCCGCCTTCGGCTTGCCCGCTTTGCAAGCGCAGGCCCAAGCCAAAAAGCCCGAGGCCGGCGCTGATTATTTAGTGTTGGACAAGCCAGCACCCTTGGAGGCCCCTGCGGGCAAGGTCGAAGTGGTTGAGTTTTTTTGGTACAGCTGCCCCCACTGCAATGCGTTTGAGCCCACGCTCGATGCCTGGGTCAAGCGCGCGCCCAAAGATGTGGTGGTGCGGCGCGTTCCTGTTGCTTTCAGGGATGACTTTGTGCCCCAGCAGCGCCTTTTTTACGCGCTTGAGGCCATGGGCCTGGTGGACAAATTGCACGGCAAAGTGTTCAACGCTGTTCACCTAGAAAAGCTGGCGCTCAACAAAGGCGAGCTCATTGCCGAGTGGATTGCCAAACAAGGCGTGGACAAGGACAAGTTCATGGCCCAGTACAACTCTTTCACCGTGTCCACCAAGTCGAGCAAAGCCGCCCAATTGCAAAACAGCTACAAGGTGGAAGGCGTGCCGGCACTGGGCGTTGCTGGGCGCTTTTACACCGATGGCACCTTGTCCAAAAACATGGAGCGCGGACTGCAGATTGTTGACTTTCTGGTCGCCGAAGTTCGCGCCGGGCGTTGATTCACGAGGGCGTGGTTGGTGATGAAAATTGAAGCAATTGAAGTGTCGCGCCAGCGATATATCATTGCTGTCTGACCCTAAGAATACGCCCCCGCCTTTCCCAGTAATTTTTGAGGAAATTCCATGTCTCAGCAGAAGTTTCGGCTTGTCACCCGCAGTGATTTTGATGGTCTGGTTTGTGCTGTTTTGCTCAATGAGCTTGACCTCATTGACGACATCAAGTTTGTTCACCCCAAGGACATGCAAGATGGCAAGATTGAAATAACCGACCGGGACATCACCACCAACCTGCCCTATGTGACGGGCGTGCACCTCGCGTTTGACCATCACTCGTCCGAGACGCTGCGCAACCCGGGCGAGCGGCCTAACCACATCATCCTGGCCGATGCGGCTTCTGCGGCTCGGGTGGTGTTTGACCATTACGGCGGGAAAGAACGCTTCCCGGCATCGTGGACGGAAATGATGGTTGCCGTGGACAAGGCCGACTCAGCCCAGTTCTCGCGGGACGAGATTCTGGACCCCAAAGGCTGGGTGCTGCTGAACTACCTGATGGATTCCCGCACCGGGCTGGGCCGGTTCCGCGAATTCCGCGTCAGCAACTACCAACTGATGATGGACTTGATCAAGGCCTGCGCGACCCACGGCATTGATGAAATTCTGGCCTTGCCCGACGTGGTGGAACGGGTTGAGCTTTACTTTGAGCACGCCATCAAAGCCAAACAGCAAATCCAGTTTTGCACCACGGTGCATGGCAATCTGGCGGTGCTGGATTTGCGCGGTGAAGACATCATTTACGCGACCAATCGCTTCATGATTTACGCGTTGTTCCCCAACACCAATATTTCCATCCACGTGTTGTGGGGTGTGCAGAAACAAAACACCGTCATGGCCACCGGCAAATCCATTTTGAATCGCTCATCCAAAACCGACATTGGCGCGCTAATGTTGACGTATGGTGGTGGCGGTCATGAAAACGCCGGAACCTGCCAGGTTGAAAACGAACGGGCTGATCAGGTCATTCGTGAGCTGGCCGCCAAAATCAATCTGGACGGCTAACTCCGTTTCTATTTCAAAGCCACATCGCGTTGCTCCAATAAGAAGCCCGCTCAATGCGGGCTTTGCTCATTCTGGCGCTCAGCTGACCGCTACAATGAAAACAAGATTTATAGCAAGTTCCGTGCCTTATGAAATTCTCTGTCTGTGGTTCTCCCTCATCGCGCGTGTTGGTGGCGGGGGCTTGGTGCCTGAGTTTCGGCATGCTCGGCGGTGCTGCGTGGGCTGAAAAGGCCGACCGCGACAAACCCATGAACGTGGAGGCGGATGCCCTGCGTTACGACGACCTTAAGCAAACGAGTGTCTTCACCGGGCGTGTGGTGCTGACCAAGGGCACTATTTTGATCCGTGGGGCGCAACTGGATGTACGACAGGACGCCCAGGGCTACCAATTCGGCATCGTCACGGCAGAGCCCGGCAAGCTGGCTTTTTTCCGACAGAAGCGCGATGGCGTGGACGAGTTCATGGAAGGCGAGGGTGAACTCATTGAATACGACGGCAAAGCCGACACCGTCAAGTTCACCAAAAAGGCCCAACTGCGCCGTTACAAAGGCGCCACTTTGAACGATGAAATGACCGGTGGCGTGATTTTTTACGACAACACCACCGATGTCTTCACCATTGATGGCAGCGTGGCCAGCGGCGCACCAGGTTTGCCCACCGGGCGTGTGCGTGCCATGCTGACTCCCAAGCCTGAAGCTCCTGCCAAAGGGGTTGTCCCAATCAGCCAACCCCCCACGCCAACCCCGGCCCCGGTATTGCGAGTCACCCCGACATTGGGCGGGGACAAAAAGTGATGCCCAAAGTGGGCCCGTTGGAGGGGAGCAGCGACAGCCGCCTGGAGGCTTCGCACCTGCAAAAGTTTTATGGCAGCCGCAAGGTGGTCAAGGACGTCTCGCTGGTGGTGCGCAAGGGCGAGGTCGTCGGCCTGCTGGGCCCTAACGGCGCGGGCAAGACCACCTCGTTTTATATGATTGTGGGACTGGTGCGTGCCAGCGGTGGCGACATCTCGATTGACGGCAAATCAGTGGAGCACATGCCGATACACCGCCGCGCGCGTTTGGGTTTGAGCTATTTGCCGCAAGAAGCCTCCATTTTCCGCAAGCTCAACGTCGAAGACAACGTGCGTGCCGTGCTCGAATTGCAGCGCTACACCGATGGCGAACTGGCTGGCAAGCCCCTGCTGCCCGAGGAAATTGAAAAAAGGCTGACAGGGCTCTTGCAAGAGCTGCGTGTGGAGCATTTGCGAGCCTCGCCCGCTTTGGCGCTGTCGGGTGGTGAGCGCCGCCGCGTCGAGATTGCCCGCGCGCTGGCGACGCAGCCCCGGTTTATCTTGCTGGATGAGCCGTTTGCCGGTATCGACCCGATTGCTGTGATTGAGATCCAACGCATCATTGGGTTCCTGAAAGAGCGTGGCATTGGTGTTTTGATCACCGACCACAACGTGCGCGAAACGCTGGGTATTTGTGACCACGCCTACATCATCAATGATGGCAACGTGCTGGCTCAAGGCACTCCCTCGGAGATCGTGAACAACGCCGATGTCCGCCGGGTGTACCTGGGTGAAAACTTTAAAATGTAGGGTGGTATGAA
>JANOLC010000065.1:0-3098 GCA_031419575.1 Burkholderiales bacterium
GCGCATCGCCCGCACGCTGGGCAAGTTCAGCCTGCCCGCCGCCATGGTGCTGGTGCAGTCGTTCGTCACGTTTTTGATGCTGGTTTACGGCCTGGGCATTCGGGTGCCGAGCTACCCGACGTTTGCGCTGACCATGGTGGCGGCGTCACTGGCGTTTTTGGCAATGGTTTACTTGCTGCTGCGCGCGTTTGGCGAGGCCGGTAAGCTGGTCGCTGTGCTGTTGCTCACCTTGCAACTGGCTGCCGGTGGCGGTGTGATGCCCATCGAGCTGACAGGCGATTTCTTTCAGGCAGTGCATGCGTGGCTGCCGTTCACCTGGGTGGTGAAGGCGTTTCGCGCCAGTCTGTTTGGTGCGTTCAACAACGGTTGGTTGCTAGCCTGGGCAGCGGTGTGCTGGATTGGTGTGGCTGCGCTGCTTGCCAGCATTTTCCTGGGGCGGTGGCGATTGGTGGGAGCGGAGGAGTTCAGGCCTGGGGTTGAGGCTTGAACTGAGTCACTACGTTATTCCTAGCAAACTATTGATATCCGACGAGGACTTATGGCCTTTCAGGCCATTGAAACCAGCCATGGCAGTCCATGTAGCGCTGCCATCCCCACCACCACCGTGACCAACATGCTGCCCCGGCTGGCGACGGCCGCGACCAAGGCGAGTGCGGCAGCTGCATAGCGCGGCCAGTGGGTCAAGCCGGCGACTTGACCACCCATCATCACCACGCCGCCAAACACGATGGCGGCAAAAATGGCAGGCACCATCAGCTTCAAGGCGTGGTCTAGCCACGGTGGCATGGTGCGGTTGGCGAACAAGCCGATGAATGAGTAGCGAATCAGGAAGGTGCCCACCGCCAGGCCCAGCACGACTATCCAGCTTTGCGTGCTGTCCATAGCAGGGCTCCTTTCTCGGTCATTAACCCGGCCATCAAACCTGCCAAACAGGCGACGATCAAACCCAACTTCAGGGGCAACGCAAACAGCACAATGCTGGCCAGGCCACCCACTAAAGCCGCAGCCGCCATGGGCAGGTTGCGCACGGAACCGACCAAAATCGCCATGAACGACAGGGGGATGGCGAACTCAAGCTGCCAGTTGGCGGGCACGATGTTCCCCGCAAAAATGCCAATCACACAAAACAGCAACCAAGTGGGCCAGAACACGGCGGTCAGCCCGGCGTAATAGGCGATAAGGTGTGGGTCTTTTGGGTTGGCCAGTTCCCGTTTTTGCATGAAGGCAAAGCTGTTATCCACCAAAAATGCCGCGATAGCCATGCGGTGCCGGGTGCTGAATTGCCGAACTTTGGGGCTCAAGGCCGCGCTGTAAACCGCCATGCGCAGGTTGATGACGCAACCCGAAAAAATGGCCACCCAAATAGACGCGGAGCTTTGGATGAACTGGGTCAGCACCGCTTGGGACGACCCAGCAAACACCAGAGCGGGCAGGGCGACGGCTGCGCTGGTGGTCAAACCCGCATTAACAGACGCCACGCCGCAGACCAACGCAAACGGTAAATAAGAGGGCACCACGGCAATGGTGTCACGCACACCATCCCAAAAAGCGGCTCGGGTGCCTGGGTCGCGCCAGTAAGTAACGATCTTCACGGATTAGCTGAAGAACAAACGCAGCGTGGTAACAAGCGTGGTAAGAAATTAACCAGTTGTCGTACAACATAAAGATGCACCGACATCTATGTGATTTCTAATAGCTGGGTTTTTCGCAAGCGTTCGCGGCTGTTGGAAAGGTGGGTGCGCATGGCGGCACGGGCTGCCTCGGGGTCTTGGTTGCGAATGGCCACAAAGATGGTCTCATGTTCGCCGTTGACCCGCTGCAGGTATTTCAGTCGGCCCTCCGGGGCGTTCTGCGGTGTGTTGACGCGTGTGCGTGGAATGATCATCGTGCCCAGGTAGGTCATTAAATCTGCGAAGTGCTGGTTGCCTGTGGCACGGGCTACTTCCATGTGAAATTGAAAGTCTGGTGGCACCGCGTCAGAGTCCTTGTCGATGGACTCCTGAAAAGACATGAGTGCCGCATGCATGGCGTCCAGATTCGCCTGGCTACGTCGTTGTGCAGCCAGACCTGCGGCCTCGGTTTCCAGGCTGATGCGCAGCTCCAGCACAGAAATCACGTCGGCTACGGTTGATAAATCATGATCGGCGATCTTGAAGTTATCGGTTGACGGTGGCGCGATCACAAAGGTGCCTATGCCGTGGCGGGTTTCAACCAGGCGAGACGCTTGCAGCTTGGACAAAGCCTCACGCACCACGGTGCGGCTGACGTCAAAGCGCGCCATGATTTCGGATTCGGTGGGCAGCTTGTCGCCGGGCTTGATCTGGCCGTCCAGAATACTGGCGCTCAGGGTTTCAACGATCTCGGTGACCAGGCCACGGGGGCGCTTGGCACGCAAGGGGTCGCGCACAGGGTCGTCCATGACCGTCGCGGCCAAGCTGGTCAGCGCGGGGCTGCTGCCTGCATCGGAGGCGGGGCTAGGGGTTTGCCTGGGTTGCATCAAAAAGCTCTTGACAATTAAAAAGTAGAGATTAAAATTCCAAGTCATCAGACAACATACGACTGATAACATAACTTATTCAGACTGTATTCAATGTTGTCACAAAAGTCCAGCATTGCCCTCAAATTGCAACCAAAGATCCATCAAAATTTTCACCTTTGTTTGAAAGACCTTCCATGACGATCAAATCCCACCACCGAATTTTGATGACCGGCGCAGCAGGCGGTCTTGGCCAGGCCATGCGTGAACGCCTGAAAGGCAATTGCACCGTTTTGCGCCTGTCCGACCGGGCTGACCTGGGTGCGGCTCAAGCGCAAGAAGAAGTGATCGTGGCCGACCTGGCCGATGCGGGCGCTGTGCTGAGCCTGATGCAAGACGTGAACGCCGTGGTGCACTTTGGGGGCGTCGCGACGGAAGGGCATTTTGGGCCCATCTTGCAGGCCAATATCATCGGGGTTTACAACCTGTATGAAGCTGCGCGCAAGCAAGGGTGCAAGCGCATTGTGTTTGCCAGCTCCAACCACGTTACCGGTTTTTACTAGGAGTGTTAAACTTTTTCCGCCGACATGCCAGCACGTCCGGATGGGCTGTATGGCTTGAG
>JANOLC010000066.1:0-3082 GCA_031419575.1 Burkholderiales bacterium
CTGGGGTGTATGAATTTGTGAAGAACGATGACAACACGGATCGCCTGCAGATCAACGCGCAGAACTGTGTGCACTGCAAGACCTGTGACATCAAGGACCCCACGCAGAATATTGTCTGGGTCACGCCTGAGGGGGGGGGGGACCGAACTACGCGGGGATGTAGTCGCTTGCGATTAGTGAATATGCGTGCCACCGTTGACATCGACCGTTGCACCGGTCACAAAGCCGGAAAGCTCGGATGCCAAAAACAGGCAAGCGCCGGCCATCTCACGCGTTGTGCCAGTCCGTTTCAATGGGATGGCATCTACCCCACGCGGCAATATGTGTCACCTAAGGTGCGCGCACTGATCGACTTCCTGTCGAAGGCATTGAAGAGTCCGGGCTGAGGCAACTTCCAATCAAGCAAGTTGTCCCACGGCCTTCAATCCATCAGACCGGATACTGCTGCACTGATGGCTCAATGGTGATCCACTTGAGTTCGGTGAACTCATCGATCACCGCACGGCCATCGAACTTGCCATAACCGCTGTTCTTGGTACCACCGTACGGGGCTTGGGCCTCGTTTTGTACGGTGGAGCCGTTGACGTGGACAGAGCCCGACTCAATGCGCATGGCGACATCCAGTGCCCTCGTCACATCCCGCCCGAAGACGGCTGCTGACAGGCCGTAGTCGCTGTCGTTAGCGACTGCCACGGCCTCTTCCACACCTTTGACGCGCACCACGGTGGTGATGGGGCCAAAGGTTTCATCGCCATAGATGGTCATGCCGGGTTTGACATGGTCCACGATAGTAGCGGACATGATGGCACCGTCAGCCTTACCGCCGCATGCCAGAGTGGCACCCTTGGACAAGGCGTCATCAATCATGGCGTTCAGGCGTGCGCCCGATTCGCTGGCGACCATGGGGCCAATCACGCAGGTCGGGTTGACGCGCGGGTCACCCATGACCAGCTCTTTGGCGCGGGCTGCAAACTTGCCGACGAACTCATCCGCAACCGCCTCATCCACCACCAATCGTTCGGTGGACATGCAAATCTGGCCCTGGTACAGGAAGGAGCCAAACACGGCGGCCTTGACCGCTTCGTCGATGTTGGCATCGTCCAGCACCACCTGGGGTGACTTGCCGCCCAGCTCCAGCAGGCAACGCTTCAAATGGATGGCAGCTTTTTGCGCAATGATGCGACCCACGCGGGTGGAGCCGGTGAAGTTGATACGGCGCACGGCCTTGTGTGCAATGAGTGCGTCAATCACATCAGGTGCGTCTTTAGGCGCATTCGTCACCACATTCAAAACACCCGGCGGGAAGCCGGCTTCCACCAGGGCATCGGCCACCAGCGTATGGGTCTTGGGGCTGGCTTCCGAAGCACGGAACACCACGGTGTTGCCGCAGGCAATCGGGTAGGCAATGGCACGGGCTGCCAGCACCACGGGGCCGTTCCATGGCACGATGCTCAGGATAACGCCCACGGGCTGGCGCACGGTCATAGACAGTGTGCCGGGCTTGTCGGTGGGAATGGTTTCACCCTGGATTTGGGTCACCATACCGGCCGCTTCGCGGAACAGGTTGGCGGCCAGGTGCACGTTAAAGCCGGCCCACAGTCCGGAGGCACCCACTTCGGCACCCATGGCTTCGATGAACTGCGGCGTCTTGGACTCCAGCACATCGGCGGCCTTGAGCAACAGGCGGCGGCGCTCGGAGGGTGCGCTGTTGCGCCAGCTCAGGAATGCGGTTTGGGCCGAGTTGACCGCGGCCAGCGCGTCTTCCACACCACCAGCAGCGGCACTGGTCACCACCTCGCCGGTGTGGGGGTGGTTGCGGGTGAACGTGGCACCCGATTTGGCTGCGACGGATTGGTTGTCAATGATGAGTTGGGATTCCATGGTGTGTTCCTTGGGGTAAAAATTCGGTTTGATTTGGGTTGAATGCGCCACTTCAGGCGCGTTCGGTCAGGATGTCGGCCATGCGTTCGCCAATCAGGGCGCAAGTCGCCATGGTGGCCACACCAGGAATGCGCGGCATGATGGAGCTGTCGGCAATGCGCAGTCCCTGCACACCGTTCACGCGCAGCTTGTTGTCCACTACGGCCTCGGAATCCCTGCCCATACGGCAGGTACCCGCTTGGTGGAAGTAGGTAGTGGCTCCATTGCGCACAAAGTCTTCCATCGCCTTGCCGGTCAATTTCTTGCCGGGTGCCACTTCGCGCTTGACGAAGTCTTTCATGGCAGCAGAGTTGCCAATCTCGCGGCACACCTCGATGACAAAGGCCAGCGCCTTGACATCATCGGGATGGCTCATGAAGCGCGCATCGACCACGGGACGGTCGGCCGGGTTGGCTGAAGCAAGGCGAATCTCGCCACGGCTCTTGGGAGCAACCAGGCCAGCACAAAGCGCCCAGCTTGTGCCAGGAGGCGAATACTCTTTGCCGACCACATCGCTGGCATAAGGCAGCTCGATTTGCACCAAGTTGACGTCGGGCGACACCAGCCCTGCCTGGCTCTTGAGAAAGCCCGCTGCATTGGCCGCGCTGTTGCGGTGGGGAATGTGTTCCTTGGGCTCCCAGATGCAGCCGCCGTGCAGGATGTGGTCCTGGAAGTTGCGGCCTACTTCCTTGGCATTCACCAAGGTTTTGATGCCATGCTGGCTCAGCTTAGTTTCGTCGCCAATGCCGCTGAGCATCAGCAGCTTGGGTGTGTTGATACCACCGGCGCTGACAATCACTTCAGTATTGGCACTGATGTTCTTGGGTCCGCTCGCAGTGGCAATCTGCACACCGGTGGTCCGGGTGCCGGCAAAGGTCAGGCGGTCGACGTGCGTGTTCACGATCACGGTGACATTGGGGCGCGACAGGATGGGGTAAAGGTAGGAGCGGGCCATGCTCTGGCGGCGGCCATCACGGATGATCTGGTTCATCAGCGCGAAACCGGTGCCGCCTTCTTCGCGCACGCCGTTTTGGTCAGCGAACACGGGGTAGCCGAGGGATCGGCAAGCCTCCAGCATGGCGGGGGCCAAGGGGTGCGGGTTATTGGCAGGCTGGCACCACACCGGGCCATTCTTCCCACGGTAGCGGGCATCCGATGCACC
>JANOLC010000067.1:0-3365 GCA_031419575.1 Burkholderiales bacterium
AAGACATCAGCCAGGTGATCCGCCGCATCACCGAGGCCACGCGCTCGGTGCCCGGCATCGAGCTGTATCTGCAACCGGTGCAAGACTTAACCATTGAAGACCGCATCGCCAAGACGCAATACCAGTTCCTGCTCTCCAGCCCCAACAGCGACGAGCTGAACCAGGGTGCCGCGCAACTGATGGAGCGCCTGCGCGCCCTGCCCCAGCTGGCCGATGTCGGCAGTGATTTGCAGGACAAGGGCCTGCAGGCCTATGTGGAGATTGACCGCAGCGCGGCGGGCCGCCTGGGCGTGACGGTGGCTGGCATTGACAACGCGCTGTACAACGCGTTTGGCCAGCGGCTGATTTCCACCATCTTCACCCAAAGCAATCAGTACCGCGTGGTGCTGGAAATCGCCCCGGCCTACAAGGTGGGCCCGCAGGCACTGACCACCCTGTATGTGCCGTCCAGCAATGGCACGCAGATACCGTTGTCCAGCGTGGCGCGCGTGGTGGAGAAGCCCATGCCGCTGTCAGTCAACCACGTGGCGCAGTTCCCGGCGGTCACCATCTCCTTCAACGCCGCACCCGGCGTGTCGCTGGGCGAGGCGGTCGAAGCCATCAAGGCCGAGGAGGCCGCACTGAAGCTGCCTGCCAGCATCGAGACCAGCTTTCAGGGGGCGGCGCTGGCGTTCCAGGCGTCCCTGTCCAACACCCTGCTGCTGATCCTGGCGGCCGTGGTGACCATGTACATCGTGCTGGGTGTCCTGTACGAAAGCTACATCCACCCGGTGACCATTTTGTCCACCCTGCCCTCTGCCGCGCTGGGTGCGCTGCTCGCCCTGCTGGTAACAAAGCTGGAACTGGACGTGATCGCCATCATCGGCATCGTGCTGCTGATCGGCATCGTCAAGAAAAACGCCATCATGATGATTGACTTCGCATTGGATGCCGAGCGCGAGCAAGGCTTGAGTCCGCGTGCTGCGATTCACCAGGCCTGCCTGCTGCGGTTCAGGCCGATTCTGATGACAACGCTAGCCGCCTTGCTGGGTGCGTTGCCACTGATGCTGGGCACTGGCGTTGGCAGTGAACTCCGCCATCCGCTGGGGGTGACGATGGTGGGCGGCTTGGTGGTGAGCCAGCTGCTGACGCTGTTCACCACGCCGGTGATTTACTTGGGGTTTGCAACGCTTGCAGCACAGTGGGGCAAGAAAGATGCTACTTAATAGAGAGCAAACTATTGATATGGGACGGGGACTTTCTTCCAATTTCACTTCATATCTCGCCCCCATCGCATCCTCTGAGCCATGAGCATCTCGTCCATCTTCATCCATCGCCCCGTCGCCACCACTCTGGCTACGCTGGGCGTTGCACTGGCCGGCATCATCAGCTTTTTTCTGCTGCCCGTGGCGCCTCTCCCGCAAGTGGAATTCCCCACCATTTCAGTCACCGCGTCCTTGCCTGGCGCCAGCCCCGACACTATGGCGGCCACCGTCGCCACGCCGCTGGAGCGTGCACTGGGCGCCATCGCGGGGGTGAACGAAATCACGTCCAGCTCATCGCTGGGCAACACCCGCATCACCCTGCAATTTGATCTGAACCGGGACATCAATGGTGCAGCCCGGGCCGTGCAGGCGGCCATCAACGCGTCGCGCGCGCTCTTACCCACCGGCATGCCGGGCAACCCGACTTACCGCAAAGTCAACCCGTCGGACTCGCCCATCATGATCCTGTCGCTCACGTCTGACACGCTCACGCGCGGGCAGATGTACGACGCGGCCTCCACTGTGCTGGCACAGCGACTGTCGCAGGTCAGTGGCATTGGCCAGGTCTCCATTGGGGGCGGCGCCTTGCCGGCGGTGCGGGTGGCGTTGGACCCCAACAAACTGGCAGCCAATGGCATTGCACTGGAAGAAGTGCGTGTCGCCATCACCACCACCAATGCCAACCGCCCCAAGGGCTCGGTGGAAGACGCCAGCCGCAGCTGGCAGATCGGTGCCAACGACCAGGCGCGTGTGGCAGCAGACTACGCGCCCATCATCCTGCGCTACCGCAATGGCAGCGCAGTGCGGTTGCAGGACGTGGGTGAGGTGCTGGATTCGGTACAGGACGTGCGCAACTACGGTGTTGCCAATGGCAAACCCGCCATCCTGCTGCTGCTGAACAAAGCACCAGGTGCCAACATCATCGAAGCCGTGGACAAGGTGCGTGCCCTGCTGCCGCAATTGCAAGCGTCCATTGCACCCGCCATTCAACTGGACGTGGTGGTAGACCGCACCCCGACCCTTCGCGCCTCTTTACTTGAGATGGAGCGGGCATTGACCATCTCGGTGGGCCTGGTGATTCTGGTGGTCGTTTTATTTCTGCGCTCTTGGCCCGTCGCACTGATCCCCAGCGTAGCAGTGCCGGTGTCGCTGTGTGGCACCTTTGTGGTGATGTACCTGTGTGGTTACAGCCTGGACAACCTATCCCTGATGGCGCTGACCGTGGCCACCGGCTTTGTGGTGGACGACGCCATCGTGGTGCTGGAGAACATCACGCGCCATATGGAGCGGGGCAAAACCGCCTTGCAAGCGGCTTTGCTGGGTGCGCGTGAAATTGGTTTCACCGTGATATCGATCAGCCTCTCGCTCATTGCCGTGTTCATTCCCATCCTGCTGATGGGCGGCATTGTGGGGCGGCTGTTTCGGGAGTTTGCGGTCGTTTTGTCTGCGGCCATTCTGGTGTCGATGGTGGTGTCACTCACCACCACGCCGATGATGTGTGCCTTGCTGCTCAAGGCCCCTGCGCCAGAAGCCACGCCCTCACGGCTGTCGCGGTGGGTGGCCCGGTTTGGGAAATGGGTCATGCGTGGCTACCGGCGTTCGCTGGCCTGGGCGTTGCGCCATCAACCCGTCACCTTGCTGGTGTTTTTAGCGATGGTGGGCTTGAACGTGCACTTGTACGGCACCATCACCAAAGGCTTTTTCCCGCAGCAAGACACGGGGCGTATCGCCGGTTTCATCCAGGCCGACCAGGCCACGTCTTTCCAGGCCATGCAGCAGCGGTTGGATCGTTTTCTGACCATCGTCAAAAGTGACCCCGCCGTAGAAAACGTGACTGGTTTTACCGGGGGTTCGCAACGCAATTCAGCGCAGATGTTCATGTCGCTCAAACCCTTGTCAGAGCGTGATGCCACGGCGGACCAAGTGGTTGCGCGCCTGCGTATCAAGCTGGCCAAAGAGCCGGGGGCCAACTTGTTCATGATTCCGATCCAGGACATTCGCATCGGCGGGCGCCAGTCCAACGCGCAGTATCAGTACACGTTGCAGGCCGATGACCTGGAAGACCTGCGCACGTGGGACCCGCGCATTCGCCGGGCGCTGATGGCCCTGCCCGAGCTGGCC
>JANOLC010000068.1:0-3731 GCA_031419575.1 Burkholderiales bacterium
TTCACGCGGGCTTCGATGTCAGCAGCAGCGCCAGCACCGTCGATGATGATGGTGTTTTCTTTGCCCACTTCGATGCGCTTGGCAGAGCCGAGGTCAGCCAAGGTCACTTTTTCGAGCGACATGCCAACTTCTTCAGCGATCACTTTACCGCCGGTCAGGATAGCGATGTCTTCCAGCATGGCTTTGCGACGGTCACCAAAGCCAGGAGCCTTGACGGCCACAACCTTCAGGATGCCACGGATGGTGTTGACCACCAAAGTTGCGAGGGCTTCACCTTCGACATCTTCAGAGACGATCAGCAAAGGACGGCCAGACTTGGCAACTTGTTCCAACGTAGGCAGCAGGTCACGGATGTTGCTGATTTTCTTGTCGTACAACAGCACGAAAGGGTTGTCCAGCAAAGCGGCTTGTTTTTCTGGGTTGTTGATGAAGTAGGGTGACAAGTAGCCGCGGTCAAACTGCATGCCTTCAACCACGTCGAGTTCGCTGTCCAAAGACTTGCCGTCTTCAACGGTGATGACGCCTTCTTTACCCACTTTGTCCATCGCATCAGCAATGATCTTGCCGATAGCTTCGTCGCTGTTAGCGGAGATAGAGCCGACTTGAGCGATTTCTTTGGAAGTGGTGGTGGCTTTGGAAGCCTTTTTCAGCTCGGCGACCAAAGCAGTCACTGCTTTGTCGATACCGCGCTTCAGGTCCATCGGGTTCATGCCAGCAGCCACGTACTTCATGCCTTCGTGAACGATGGCTTGAGCCAGCACGGTAGCGGTGGGGGTGCCGTCACCAGCGATGTCGCTGGTTTTGGAAGCCACTTCCTTGACCATCTGCGCACCCATGTTTTGCAGCTTGTCTTTGAGTTCGATCTCTTTAGCGACGGACACGCCGTCTTTGGTCACGGTAGGGGCGCCGAATGAGCGCTCCAAGACCACGTTACGGCCTTTAGGGCCCAGGGTTACTTTGACTGCGTTAGCCAGGATGTTCACACCCTCGACCATGCGTGCGCGGGCTTCGCCGCCGAAAACTACGTCTTTTGCTGCCATTTAGGACTCCAGATTCAGTAAATTAATGAGGGGTGTGGGCTGAGAAATTACTTCTCAACAACCGCGAACAGGTCGTCTTCTTTCATGACCAACAGCTCGTCGCCGTCAATCTTGACGGTCTGGCCGCTGTACTTGCCAAACAAAACGCGGTCACCGACCTTGACGTTCATGGCGATCAGTTCACCTTTGTCGTTTTTCTTGCCTGGGCCAACAGCCAGCACTTCGCCTTGATCAGGCTTTTCAGCAGCTGAATCAGGAATCACGATGCCGGAGGCGGTTTTGGTTTCGTTTTCGACGCGTTTGACAATTACGCGGTCTGCGAGTGGGCGAAGTTTCATGAGATCTCCTACAGTTTTTGAAACAAGGGTTGACTAAGTCGTAAGCGGTGTCAAAAAGGCTTAGCCGAAAGTCGACCAAGCCTGATAACTTGTGGGTTGGGTGTTGTTAGCACTCATATCCTACGAGTGCTAATGATAATGGGTTTTTGCGAGATTTCAAGAGCTTCATTTCAAATGACCCAATGTCAATCTACCTCACAATCTGCGCTTATGAGCTTACTCAAACGCATTCTTCGTGGGTTGACCTTTGGCGTTCTGGCGGCGGTGCTGCTGTTCGAGGAGTGGGGCTGGGAGCCGCTGGCCCATCTGTTTGCTCGGCTGGCGCGGCTACCGTTGTGGGGCCTGCTGGAGCGAAAAATTACCTCATTGCCACGCTGGGGGGCGCTGCTGGTGTTTGGCGCACCGATGGTGGCGCTGTTGCCTGTGAAGCTGTTGGCCTTGTTTCTATTTGGGCGAGGTCATGCGGTGATGGGGCTCACGCTGTTGCTATCGGCCAAGTTGCTGGGCACCGCCATCCTGGCGCGGCTGTTTCAGCTGACTCAACCTGCACTGATGAAGTTTGAATGGTTCTCTCACTGGTACCCGCGCTGGAAGGCCTGGAAAGACGATCTGATGGGCCAGATTCGCAAATCGGAACCCTGGCAGTGGGGGCATCGTGTCAAAGCGTCTACCAAGGCTGCCGTCAAAGCTTGGTGGCGCGGACTGACAAAAAGCTGAAGCCATCAGCTCAAGCAGTCGGCTACGGTGCCTTGGATGTGTCGCCAATGACCAAGTCAATGCGGCGCTGAATGCTGCCTATGGCTTCAACATCCCCCGTTGCTTCTGTCCGTTTCAATTGCACGCCCAACCAGGCCAACAAGGGCCGCCGCCAGCCTTGCTCGGACGCTGCATTGACGGCCGTTGCAATGCCCGATGGCGCAAGTTGCCCACTTTGAAGCAAAACGCTGGCACCCACCAAGCGGGAGAAAGGGTCTTTGATGGCGGCCAAAGCTGCATTTTTGGAGGCCGCCTCTTTGGCAGCGGCCAGGGGCCGATACTGTTCCGGCAAAGCAGCGACATCAGCCTCAGCCAACTGGGCGCTTAAAAACGCAGCGTAGGCGCGCTCGGAAGCGCCCGCATCTTTGGCCAATGCCTCAAAACCCGTGCAACGATTCATCTCAAGGCTGGCAGCCCGTGCTGCACAACGCACCAGTTCAGCCCTCGCCAGCAGGTCGATTCGCCCCGTGCTGGCGATCTCGCCCCGGGCCCGTTCAAACTCCAGATTGGCCACCCGGTTGTTACCCACCAGGTAGGCCTGCGAATAGTCTCTCAAGGCGCTGTGGGCGTTGGTTTGCCAGTCGGGCGGCGGCGGGTTGTTGGCGCAACCCGTTAGCAGAATCACAACGGCCGCGGCCACTGAGACTGCCGCGGAAACATTGATCCGCTTCATGGCAGTTTGACCTCCAGATCGCGGGCAAACGGCCATTTGCGGTTGATCTCATCGACCAGGCTACTGATCTTGCGCAAGCTGGCATCCACCTCGCCGCGCAAAACGCCCAGGTCGGTGGTGGCTACCCGTACATTGCTGGCCACGCTTTTGGTCTCTTGTGCCAGGCCTTGGGCTTCCACCAGCACGGCATCCACCTTTTTGAGGCTGGTGCGGGCATCACTGAGCAAGCCGTTGAGCTGCACGATGGTGGCCTGGGTTTCGTCCATCACGCCACTTTTTCCGAACACACGCTCGTCCGCTTTGGCTAGCAGAGCATTGGTGCGGTCCAGCGCGGCAATGACCTTTTGCGCGTTGGCATCGCCCCCCAGTGCCGTGCCCAGAATTCCGTATTTGCCTGCCACTCCGCCGCTGAGGTTGGCGGTAATTTTTTGCAAATTCACCAGGCTCATGTTCAGGCTGGACTCAGCCCCCGACATGCGCTCCAGGTTTTCCAGCAGCGCCCGTGTGGCCGCCACCAAGCGCGGAATCTCGGCGCTGGAATCGCCCCGTAGCACGGTGCGTACGGCACCATCGGGAATGGGCGGGTCGGTCAGCACACCGGTGAAGGCGCGAATTTTGGTGTCGCCCACCAGGCCACGCTCCATGGTGAAAATGCTGGAGGTGCGCAACCAATGCGCGTCTTTGCTGGGCACGTCAATAATCATGCGCGCCTTGCCTTCGGCGTCCAGCTCAATGCGTTGCACCCGTCCGATGGGAAAGCCCGAAAACGTTAGATCCATGCCCACGCTGGCCCCTTCGGAGTCGTCGGCCACCAGCACCAGTTGCTGCGTGCGCTCAAACATGCCGCGCGCCACCATCACATACGCTACAAAGCTGCACACCATCAGGGCGGTGAAGGCCAGCAGCAGCACGGCCTTGAGCTCA
>JANOLC010000069.1:0-2585 GCA_031419575.1 Burkholderiales bacterium
CCGCCAGCCCGCGCGAGCTGCCAAAGCGGGCGGAGCCGATGCCGTGTCGTTGATCAACACCATCAACTCCATCATGGGTGTGAACCTGGACACCATGGTCATGTCGCCCAGCGTGGGGCCCACCGGCTCGCACGGCGGCTACTGCGGCCCAGCGGTCAAGCCCATCGCACAGAACATGGTGGCGGAGATTGGCCGCGACCCCGAGACAGCGGGCCTGCCGGTGTCGGGTATAGGCGGCATCACCACCTGGCGCGATGCGGCTGAATACATCGCCCTGGGGGCAGGCAACGTGCAGGTGTGCACCGCTGCCATGGTGTATGGCTTCAAAATTGTTCAGGAGATGATCAGCGGGTTGTCCAATTTTCTGGATGAAAAGGGTTACACGTCGATTGAGGATTTCCGGGGCAAGGCCATCCCCACGGTGAAGGCCTGGACCGAGCTCAACATGAACCATGTGGAGAAGGCTGTCATCAACCAGGATGCCTGCATTCAGTGCGGGCGCTGCCATGTGGTGTGTGAAGACACCTCGCACCAGGCCATCAGCGCCAGCAAAGACGGCCTTCGTTTCTTTGAGATCAAGGAGGACGAATGCGTAGGCTGCAACCTGTGCGTCAGCATTTGCCCGGTGCCCGAATGCATCACCATGCGCACCCTCCAATCGGGTGAGATTGACCAGCGCACTGGCAAACCCGTGTCGGGCGACTACGCCAATTGGTCCACCCACCCCAACAACCCGACGCGAACAGGTATTTTGGCTTGAATTAAGCATCAAATTGTCTTGAAGTCCCCGTTTTTATTGCATAGTTAGCTATTTATTCAGGAGCAAAATATGTCAACCCTTTTGATTCGCGGCGGTACCGTTGTCAACGCCGACCGCCAGTTCCGTGCCGATGTTTTGTGTGTGGACGGCAAAATCCAGGCCGTGGGCGACAACCTACAAACCCCGGCAGGCGCGCAGGTGGTGGACGCAGGCGGCCAACTGGTCATGCCCGGCGGTATCGACCCGCACACCCTCATGCAGTTGCCTTTCATGGGCACCACCACCATGGACGACTTCTTCACCGGCACGGCAGCAGGCATGGCGGGTGGCACCACGACCATCATCGACTTCGTCATCCCCGACCCGCAGCAACCCATTCTGGACGCCTACAAAATGTGGCGCGGCTGGGCTGAAAAGTCTGCGTCGGATTACTCGTTTCACGTGGCCATCACCTGGTGGAGCGAGCAGGTGCGCCAAGACATGGGCACACTGGTGAAGGAAGAAGGCATTAACAGCTTCAAGCATTTCATGGCCTACAAAAATGCCATCATGTGTGACGACGAAACCCTGGTCAACAGCTTCAAACGCGCGCTTGAACTGGGTGCCATGCCCACAGTACATGCCGAAAACGGCGAGCTGGTCTACCTGCTCCAAAAAGAAGTGCTGGGGATGGGCATTACCGGCCCCGAAGGCCACCCGCTGTCCCGCCCATCGACGGTGGAAGGCGAAGCCGCCAACCGCGCCATCGCCATTGCCGAAGTGCTGGGTGTGCCCATCTACGTGGTGCATGTGTCTTGTATTGAATCGGCGGAGGCCATTGCCCGCGCCCGTGCCCGCGGCCAACGTGTATATGGCGAAGTGCTGGCCGGCCACCTGGTGCTGGACGACAGCGTCTACCGCCACCCCGACTTTGCAACCGCCGCAGGCCACGTGATGAGCCCGCCTTTTCGCCCCAAGGGCAATCAGGAATTTTTGTGGCGCGGCCTGCAGGCGGGCAACCTGCACACCACGGCCACCGACCACTGCACCTTTTGCGCGGCACAAAAGGCGGCGGGCAAAGACGACTTCTCCAAAATCCCCAATGGCTGTGGCGGCGTGGAAGAACGCCTGGCCGTCATCTGGGATGCAGGTGTCAACACTGGCCGGCTCACCCCCTCTGAATTTGTGGCCATCACCTCGACCAATACCGCCAAGCTGTTCAACATTTACCCGCAAAAAGGCAGCGTGTCAGCAGGGGCCGATGCCGACCTGGTGGTGTGGGACCCAGAGGGCAGCAAGACCCTGTCTGCCAAAACCCAGTTCAGCAAAGGCGACTTCAACATCTTTGAAGGCCGCACCGTTAAAGGCATCCCCAGCCACACCGTGAGCCAGGGCGAGCTGGTGTTTGTCAAAGGCGATTTGCGCGCTGTGAACGGCAAGGGCCGCTACATCAAGCGCCCCGCCTTTGGCCCCAACTTTGCCGCTGTGCAGCAACGTGCCGCCGCGCTGGCACCCACAGCCGTCAAACGTTAACCCCCCTTTCGGTAACCCTCCGTTCGGGCTGAGCTTGTCGAAGCCCTGCAGCCCTTCGACAAGCTCAGGGCGAACGGGAAATAGTTCTTTGGAGATCCTTATGACCACCGCCACCGCCACCGCAACCGCCACCGCAACCGCAACCGCAACCGCAACCGCAACCGCAACCGACATCGACATCGACAAAGTCCGCATCAACGGCGAGCGCCTTTGGGCCTCACTCATGGAGCTGGCCAAAATCGGCGCCACACCCAAGGGCGGTGTTTGCCGCCTGACGCTGACCGACCTGGACAAGCAGGGCCGCGACCTGGTG
>JANOLC010000070.1:0-2765 GCA_031419575.1 Burkholderiales bacterium
CCCGGGCCTGGATCCGATGGACCCGCTGAGCACGCGCCAGCTCAACCGCGCCATCCACGCCGCCGCCGACACGGCCAAGATCGACAAGCGCGTGTCGATGCACACCTTGCGCCACTATTCCGCGTCCAGGAATATGCCGAGCAGGGACCCTGAGCGTTTTGCCGGCGCTGCTGGACCGCAGAGCTCACTCGGAATAGTGTCATCGCCAGCCACGCTTCGTGGTGCGACTGGAGATGATCGTGACTCAGGATTTCAAGGACCCACGCGGGCTTGCGCAGTCCGGTTCGCTGTTGGCGTTTGCGCATCTGTTCTCCGAACAACTGGCGGCTCAGGGATACGCTGCGGCGTCCGTCAGGACGTCGATGCGGCTGGTTTCCGACTTCGTGACTTGGCTCGATCAGCGCAAGATCGAGGCCTCCGGCGTGGAGCCGAGCGATGCTGCCGAGTACCTTGACGATCGATGGCTGCAACGACGGCGCCGCTGCAGCGACGCCTACACGCTCCATGGATTCGTTCGGCTTTGTGCCGATGCTCGACGAGCCCCTGTACCTGTGCCGCCCGCCGCAATCTCGCCCGCTCATCAGGTTCGGCAGGCATTCGAGCAGTATTTGTTGGGCGAGCGCGGGCTCGCCGCTGCCTCTGTTCGTTTGTATGGCGATGCGGTTGGACGATTCCTGGGGAAGGTCTTCGGCGAAGACCAAGTCCAACTTCATCGGCTCACTGCTGCTGACATCGTTGGCTTCGTGCAAGCCGAAGCATCCCGCCTGCGACATCCGAAGCGCGCCAAGGTCATGATCTCGGCGCTGCGCTCGTTCCTGCAATATGGCCGCTACCGCGGCGACATCACGGTCGACTTGCATGGCTGCGTGCCGACCGTGGCGAACTGGACGATGGCAGGTCTGCCCAAGACGATATCGGCACCTCAGATACAGCGTCTGCTTGAGGGATGCGACCGACGAAGCGCCACGGGTTGCCGTGACTTTGCGATCCTGTTGCTGCTGGCGCGCCTTGGCTTGCGTGCCAGCGAAGTGGTCGACCTTCAGTTGTCGGACATCGACTGGGACGATGGGTCCATCAGTATTCGCGGCCCAGCCCAACGCTGTGACTGCCTGCCGCTGCCGGCTGATGTGGGCGCGGCCATCGCAGACTACCTGCGCCAAGCGCGTCCCAAGTGCGCCGTCCGCAACCTGTTCCTGCGCAGCCGTGCGCCGCGACGCGCTCTGCGCGGCCCCAGCGCGATCAGCTGCCTGGTGTGCCGTGCCCTGCGACGGGCTGGCATCGAATCGCCCCTCAAGGGAGCGCACCTGCTGCGCCACTCGCTGGCCACACAGATGTTGGGCAGCGGCGCCTCGCTCAACGAGATCGCTGAGATCTTGCGGCACCGCAGCCCGCAGACCACCACGATCTACGCGAAGGTCGATCTTGCGTCGCTGCATGCGCTGGCCCTTCCGTGGCCGGGAGGTGTGCAATGAGTCCACTGACCAAGGCAGTGCACGACTACCTGGCATTGCGGCGAAGCCTGGGGTTCAAGCTTCACGACGCCGGTGTCGCGTTGCTGGATTTCGCCTCGTTCATGGAACAGCGACAGGCCCCGTGCATCACGACCGAATTGGCGCTGGCTTGGGCCGAGCGGCCGAGCAACGCTCTGCCTGCCCACTGGGCGCAACGCCTGAGCCATGTGCGATGCTTCGCGCGCCATCACCTCGCCAGCGACCCGAACACCGAGGTTCCGCCACCCGGCTTGTTGCCGTACCGTCCTGCGCGTGCCCAGCCATACCTGTATTCGGCGCATGAGATCCAGCGCCTGATCGAACAGGCCTTGCAGTTGCCCTGCCACGGGTTGAGGCCTTGGATCTATCACGCGCTGCTGGGCTTGTTGAGCGTCACCGGGATGCGCGTGGGCGAGGCGCTGCGGTTGAAGTGCGAGGATGTCGACCTCGACACCGGCGTGCTCACCGTGCGGGGCACCAAGTTCGGCAAGTCCCGACTGGTACCGATCCATGCCTCGACTCGCGAGGTCCTGGCCCGGTACCGCGAGCGCAGGGCCAAGCACCTGTGCGGCCGCGAGGCAGCCCACTTCTTCATCTCCAGCACTGGCCACCCACTCGACGGCGCTGACGTTCGGCGAACTTTCTACGACTTGTCGCGCCAGATCGGCCTACGCGGACCACAGGACAGCCATGGCCCGCGCCTGCATGACCTGCGTCATCGATTCGCAGTCGAGACCCTGCTGGGTTGGTACCGGTCGGGCGAGGATGCCCAGCGGCGCCTGCCGGTGCTGTCGACGTACCTCGGCCATGTTCATGTCAACGACACCTACTGGTACCTTAGCGCCCACCCGCAACTCCTGCGCTTGGCGGTTGATCGCATGGAACGACGCTGGGAGGGCCGGCCATGACCACGCCCACGTTCCCGGCGCTGCTGCAAGGCTTCTTCACGCGCCGGCTGATGCAACAACGTCAGGCGAGTCCCCACACCATCGGCTCGTACCGTGACAGCTTCCGGTTGCTGCTGCAATTCGCCCAACAGCATCTCGGTGTTGCACCTCAGCGGCTGAAGTTCGAGCAAGTCGATGCACCGTTGGTGGCGTCGTTTCTCGACGACATGCAGTCCAGCCGTGGTGTCGGCGCGTCCAGCCGTAACCTGCGGCTGACCGCTATCCGGTCGTTCTTTCGGTACGCGTCCTTCGAGATGCCGGCTCACGCCGCGCAGATCCAGCGGGTCTTGGCCATTCCGAACAAGCGCTGCACGCGGGCGCAGATCGG
>JANOLC010000071.1:0-12811 GCA_031419575.1 Burkholderiales bacterium
GCTTGTTGCGTCGCGCTGGTCCAGCCAGCAGCCCACCACAACGGCCGGCCAGCCGGCCCCATCTCTTTCGAAGGAAGACCACCATGAGCAAGGCCGTCATCGTCTCCACCGCGCGCACGCCGCTGGCCAAGAGCTGGAAGGGCGCCTTCAACATGACCCACGGGGCCACGCTGGGCGGGCATGCCGTGATGCACGCCGTGCAGCGCGCCGGCATCGAGGCCGCCGAGGTCGACGATGTCCTGATGGGCTGTGCCACTCCAGAGGGTGCCACCGGCGCCAACATCGCCCGCCAGGTCGCCTTGCGCGCCGGCTTGCCCATTACCACCTCGGGCATGACGGTGAACCGTTTCTGCTCATCGGGCCTGCAAACCATCGCGCTTGCCGCGCAACGCATCATTGCGGGCGAGGGCGACGTCTATGTAGCCGGTGGTGTTGAAAGCATTTCCTGCGTTCAGCAAGAAATGAACACCCACATGCTGGCCGACTCGTGGCTTGCCAAAAACAAGCCCGAAATTTACTGGAACATGCTGCAAACTGCTGAGAACGTGGCCAAGCGCTACAACATCGGCCGCGACGTGATGGACGAATATGGTGCGGCCAGCCAGCAAAAGGCTGTGGCCGCTCTGGCTGCTGGTTTGTTTGACGCTGAAATCGCACCCATCACCGTCACCATGGGTGTGGCCGACAAGGTCATGGGCCTGACCACCAAACAAGTCACTGTCTCTAAAGACGAAGGCATTCGTGACGGCACCACCAAAGAGGGAATCAGCGGTTTGCGCTCTGCCCTCCCGGGTGGATTGATCACGGCAGGTAACGCCAGCCAGTTCTCTGATGGTGGTGGTGCTTGCGTCATCATGAACGAGACGCTGGCTGAAAAGAAGGGACTGACACCGCTAGGTCGTTTCCTCGGATTTGCCGTAGCTGGTTGCGAGCCTGACGAGATGGGCATTGGCCCTGTCTTCGCAATCCCCAAAGTACTGGCGCGCTTAGGCCTGAAGGTTAGCGACATTGACCTGTGGGAACTTAACGAAGCCTTCGCCGTGCAGGTGATTTATTGCCGTGACAAGTTGGGCATTCCCGGTGACCGTTTGAATGTGAATGGTGGTGCTATTGCTGTCGGCCACCCTTATGGTGTGAGCGGCCAGCGCCTCACCGGCCACGCCTTGATTGAGGGCAAGCGCCGTGGTGCCAAACGGGTCTGCGTGACCATGTGCATTGGTGGCGGCATGGGCGCTGCAGGCATTTTTGAAGTCCTTTGATGTCTTTTTGAATATCAATAGACTGACCCTGCTGTCCAAAACGGCTGTGCAAGTTAGAGGCTGAGCGCGCAACCCAAGGCAGCTCAGCCTTTTTTCTTTTGGAACGTTCAGTTTTCAATTTATGAATGACACCCCGCCATGAGCCTTCGCCCCACCCTTGATTTCCTCCTGAACGACTGGCTTGATGTCACCTCACTCACGCAGCGTGAGCGTTTTGCCGATCATTCGCGCGAAACCTTTGACGCCGTGTTTGACACCTGCGAGCGCATTGCGCGCGAAAAATACGCCCCCTTCAATCGCCTGGTGGACACGCAAGAGCCGCACTTTGATGGTGAAAAAGTCATCTTGCCGCAGGCCACGCACAATGCCCAAAAGGCCTATGCCGCTTCCGGCATGTTGAGTGCCTCGCAGGACTATGACATTGGCGGCATGCAACTACCCTACACCGTGGAGGCTGCAGCCAATTCGTTTTTTGCCATGGCCTCGGTCAGCATTGGCTCGGGCATGCTGTCGGTGGGCAACGCCAACCTGTTGATGAAACATGGCACGGCGTTGCAGAAAGAGGTCTTTGCGCTCAAGGAGTTCTCCGGCCAGTGGTCAGGCACCATGTGTTTGAGCGAGCCGCAGGCCGGCTCCAGTTTGTCGGATGTGACCACCCGGGCAGTGCCGGATGGAGACAACTTTGAGGCCGAGGCACTGGGCCCGCGTTACCGTCTCAAGGGCCACAAGATGTGGATCTCGGCCGGCGAACACGAGTTGACCGAAAACATCATCCACCTGGTGCTGGCCAAAATCCCGGGGCCGGATGGCAAGTTGATTCCGGGCACGCGTGGCATTTCCCTGTTCATCGTGCCCAAAAAGATGGTGAATGCCGTCGGTGAGCTGACCGGTGAGCGCAACGACGTGGCGCTGGCAGGCTTGAACCACAAGCTCGGCTGGCGCGGCACCACCAACACGCTGCTCAACTTTGGCGAAGGCAAATTTCCCCTCCCCTCGACAGGCTCAGGCCAAGCGGTTTCGGGTGCCGTGGGTTATCTAGTCGGCAAGCCGGGCGAAGGCCTGCGCTGCATGTTCCACATGATGAATGAAGCACGTATCGGCGTAGGCACCGCCGCCACTATGCTGGGCATGGCAGGCTACTACGCGTCGCTGGACTACGCCAAAAATCGCCCGCAAGGCAGGCCTGTCAAAGGCACGACCGAAGCCGGCATGGCCAAAAAAGACTCGGCCCAGGCGCAAGTGCCCATCATCGAACACGCCGATGTGCGGCGCATGTTGCTGGCGCAAAAAACCTATTGCGAAGGCGCACTGGCGCTTGAGCTGTATTGTGCCCGCCTGGTGGACGAGCAGCACACGGGTGCTCCGCAAGCCGCCGACGATGCGCGCCTGCTGCTTGAGGTGCTCACGCCAATCGCCAAAAGCTGGCCCAGCGAATGGTGTCTGGAGGCCAACAGCCTGGCCATTCAGGTGCATGGCGGCTATGGCTACACCCGCGATTTCCCGGTGGAACAATACTGGCGCGACAACCGCCTGAACATGATTCACGAAGGCACCCATGGCATTCAGGCCACTGACCTGCTGGGCCGCAAAGTGCTGATGGAAGGCGGACGTGGCTTGACCCTGTTGACCGAGCGAATGATGGCCACCATCGCCCGCGCCCAACAGGTTGAGGCGTTGGCCGCCCATGCGGGTGACTTGGCCAAAGCCCTTCAGCACGTCAATGCAGCGACGAAAGCCGCTTGGTCCACCAGCAACCCGACTGAAGCTTTGGCCAACGCCGTACCCTACATGCAGGCCTTTGGCCATACCGTACTGGCCTGGATCTGGCTGGATGTCGCCTTGGTTGCCCTGAAACTGGATGCTACTAATTCAATAGCTAAGAAGCAAGCGGTGATAGGGACTACAAGCTACTTTTATCATTATGAACTGCCAAAAATAGGCGCATGGCTCAACGTGGTCGAAACGCGCGACCTAACCTGTGCTGATTTTCCTTTGGAGGCTTTTTAATGCCCACTTTATCTGTATTGACAAAAATTCAGTGGGCGGTGTGGATCGCCATTTATGGCGGCCTGCTTAGCTTGGTGCTGGCACATTTTGTGGCACCAGCCGATGTCACCACCGCCTGTTGGTTGCAGTGGGTGGGCGGCACCTTCGTCGCTTTGGGCGTGCTTTTGATTTACCTGCGTTCCCGGCTCAAAGAGACACCCTGAGCCTCCTCTCAGTCATATTTTTATATTCACTCAAGTTTTTTGGAGTTTTCATGGCGCGAACCATTCAACAACTGTTTGACCTTACTGGCAAAACTGCCCTTGTGACCGGCGGCTCACGCGGTCTGGGCCTGCAAATGGCGCACGCCCTGGGCGAAGCTGGCGCGAAGATCATGCTCAGCTCACGCAAGGCCAGCGACCTGGAGCAGGCCGTGGCCGAGCTGCAGGCCGCCGGCATCGACGCCCGCTGGATTGCCGCTGATTGCGCCAAAGACTCGGAAATCACTCGGCTGGCCGATGAAACCCTGGCCCGCATGGGCGACGTCGACATCTTGGTCAATAACGCCGGTGCCGCCTGGGGTGCACCGGCCGAAGATCACCCGATTGACGCCTGGGACAAGGTGATGAACCTCAATATTCGCGGCTACTTTTTGCTGAGCCAAGTCATCGCCAAAAAGAGCATGATCGCTCGCCGTTCGGGTCGCATCATTAACATCGCCTCCATCACCGGTCTGGGCGGCAACCCGGCGGGCATAGACACGATTGCCTACAACACGTCCAAAGGCGCGGTGATCAATTTCACCCGTGCGCTGGGCGTGGAGTGGGGTAAGTACAACATCACGGTCAACGCCATCTGCCCTGGCTTCTTCCCCAGCAAGATGACGGCCGGCACGTTCAAGGCAGTGGGTGAAGACAAGCTGGCTGCCCATGCGCCGCTGAAACGCCTGGGCGATGACGAGGACCTCAAGGGCCTGTGCCTGCTGTTCGCCTCCGATGCGGGCAAACACATTACCGGCCAGCACATGGCCGTCGATGGCGGCGTAAGTGTCGTCAGGGGCGGTTGAAATGACCCTCACGTTTGGCACTTCGCTATGAAATTCGGCGTAGACATCCCCTTCGTCCACCACCTCGGCTTCGAGCTGGTGCGGTTCGATGGCGGGCATTCTCAAATTAACTACGAAGCAAAGCCCGAGCACCTGAATTCTTTTCAGGTGACCCACGGTGGGGCGGTGATGACACTGCTGGATGTGGCCATGGCGGTGGCGGCGCGCAGCGTGCAGCCCGAGTCGGGCGTAGTCACCATCGAGATGAAAACCAGCTTCATGCAGCCGTCGGTGGGCAAGCTCAACGCCAAAGGGCGCTTGATGCACCGCACCCTGAGCATGGCCTTTACCGAAGCTACCCTGTATGACGCCTCCGGTCGGGCCTGTGCGCACGCCACGGGCACCTTCAAATTTGTGCGTCCCCGCAATGTGGTGGCTGTGCCTCCATCCACGGCGGCAAGCACCAAAACCATTTCAACCGACTGATTCAGCCCCTCACTTTTACTGGAGAACCTCATGCCTCAAAACAAACAAATCCACCTTGACAATCGCCCCGCAGGGGAAGCCACCGCCAGCAACTTCAAACTTGTGGTGACTGACACCCCCGCGCTGACTGCAGGTCAGGTGCTGGTACGCCACCACTTTATGAGCCTGGATCCCTACATGCGCGGTCGCATGAACGATAGCAAAAGCTACGCCGTTCCCCAAGCCCTGGGCCAGACCATGGGCGGCGGCACGGTGGGCGAGGTAATCGATTCGATGAATGACAAATTCGCCATCGGCGACAAGGTCGTGGGCATGGGCGGCTGGCAGCAGTACAGCGTGGTGGATGCAACGCAACTCGGTGCCCTGCGCAAGGTGGACACCACCCATGTACCGCTGAGCGCGTACCTGGGTGCCGTCGGCATGCCCGGCGTGACGGCCTGGTCCGGCCTGGTCAAAATCAGTGGCCCAAAAACGGGCGACACCGTGGTGGTCAGCGCTGCCACAGGGGCTGTGGGCAGTGCGTTTGCAGCCCTGGCCAAAGCTCGGGGTTGCCACACTGTGGGCATTGCCGGTGGCCCGGACAAATGCAAATACGCGGTTGATGAATTGGGTTTTGACGCTTGCATTGACTACAAACTGCACGAGACGGCTGCATCCCTGTCCAAAGCCCTGAAAGCTGCCTGTCCCAAGGGCATTGACGGCTACTTTGAGAACGTGGGGGGCATGGTGCTCAACGCTGTCTTGCCGCTGATGAACTCGTTCGGCCGCATCGCGGTGTGCGGGATGATTGCCGGGTATGACGGTGCGCCGCTACCCTTGGCTTACCCCGCCCTGATTTTGATGCAGCGCCTGAAAGTGGAGGGTTTCATCGTCAGCGAACACATGGAAATCTGGCCCGAAGCGCTGAAAGAGCTGGGCACCCTGGTCGCTACCGGCAAGCTCAACGCCCGCGAGTCTATTGCGCAAGGTGTGGAGGCCGCACCCGAGGCGTTTCTGGGTCTGCTCAAAGGCCGCAACTTTGGCAAGCAACTTGTCAAGCTGATCTGATTTTCAGTCACTGATTTTTAGCGGCTGATGTTGACCGGAGCGACTGCCATGAACACCACCCATGAGGTTTTCAACCAATCCCAATCGCTGGTCAACTACAACCTGTTTGCGACCAACCTCGCTTTGCAGGATGCGTTGAAATTCAACGCGCCGCTCCTGGATGTGCAAAGCCTGCATGACCTGGGTGCCACGCTGGGCAGCGCCGACATGCAAACCCACGCGCGGCTGGCCAATGTGCATCAGCCCCGATTGATCAGCCACGACCGCTTTGGCCGCCGTTTGGACGAGGTGGAATTCCACCCCAGCTACCACACACTGATGACGGCAGCGGTGGGTGCTGGCCTCCATGGCACGCCCTGGAGTGGGGGGGAGAACGCGCACGTTCGGCGCGCCGCCGGTTTCATGCTGTTCACCGAGCTGGAACCCTCCATCCTGTGCCCTATCTCAATGACGTACGCGGTCACGCCCGCACTGCGCAGCAACGCGGCTATTTATGCCGACTGGGGGCAGCGCCTCACCAGCAGCATTTACGATCCTGCGCTCAAGCTTTTCAGCCAAAAAACCGGGGTGACGATGGGCATGGGCATGACCGAAAAGCAGGGCGGCTCGGACGTGCGCGCCAACACCACGCAGGCCAAGGCGGACGGAAATGATGCCTGGGGCCAGCGTTTCAAACTGGTCGGCCATAAATGGTTTTTCTCGGCCCCGATGTGTGATGCATTTTTGGTACTGGCCCAAACGCCGGCGGGCCTGAGTTGCTTCTTCATCCCCCGGGTTTTGAGGGATGGCAGTTTGAATGCGATTCATATTCAGCGCCTGAAGGACAAGCTGGGTAACCACGCGAATGCCAGCTCCGAGGTCGAATTTCTGG
The DNA here is from genome assembly GCA_031419575.1 of Burkholderiales bacterium. GTDB lineage: Bacteria > Pseudomonadota > Gammaproteobacteria > Burkholderiales > Burkholderiaceae_C > JANYCG01. Next base: position 6,695 of record JANOLC010000071.1, read on the forward strand.
ACGCCACAGCATGGCTGGTGGGCGACGAGGGCCGGGGCATCTCGCAAATTCTGGAAATGGGCACCATGACACGGTTGGACTGCGCTTTAGGCACCAGTGGCCTGATGCGCCAGGCCTTGAGCATCGCGCTGAACCATACCTCGCAGCGCCTGGCCTTTGGCAAGCGCTTGATTGACCAACCGCTGATGCGCAATGTGGTGGCCGACCTGGCGCTTGAAAGTGAAGCCGCTTGCGCCCTGTCAATGCGCCTAGCCCGCGCGTTTGACTACCCCCATGACCCGCATGAAGCCCTCATGGCGCGCTTGTTGACCCCGGTCGCCAAGTTTTGGATCTGCAAGCGTGGCAGCCCCTTTGCGCAGGAAGCCATGGAATGCCTGGGTGGCAATGGTTATGTGGAGGAGGGCGGCCAGGGCCTGATGGCGCGCATCTACCGCGAAATGCCACTCAACTCCATCTGGGAAGGCGCGGGCAATATCATGGCCATTGACCTGCTGCGCGCTTTGCGCAAAGGCGATGCGGGGAACGATGCTGTGGCCGCCCTGGCCCAGGAACTGGCCCCGGCGCAAGGCGCACACGCCGCGCTAGACCGGCTGGCCGTGTCCCTGCCGTTTCGCATCGACAGCATGACCTCGGAAATCGAGGCCCGTGGCCTGGCGCGCGACGTGGCCCTGGCCGTGCAGGCCGCGTTGCTTTACCAGACCGCACCTGCCGCCGTGTTCTGTGCGTTTTGTGATTCACGTCTGGGTGGCGACTGGGGCGCAGTGTTTGGCACGCTGGGGCAGGGCACTGATTTCGACACCATCATCAACCGTGCCATGCCCTTGCAACAGTGACCAGACCAATGGAATCCAAGCTCAGGGTGAGCGGCTCGTAACCCATCAGACCTTTGCGTTTAACACGACGAAACAACACCATGACCGACATTATTTTTCACCACTATCCCGCGTCCCCCTTTTCCGAAAAAATCCGCCTGATTTTTGGCTACAAGAAGCTGGCCTGGAAATCGGTGCTGATTCCCAACATCTCCCCCAAACCCGAATTGTTGGCCCTGACTGGCGGTTACCGCAAAACGCCGGTGCTACAAATGGGTGCCGATGTGTACTGCGATACCGCCTTGATCTGCGACGTGCTGGAGCACCTGCAGCCTGAGCCTGCGCTCTACCCGGCTGGCATCAAGGGCGCGGCACGCATCACGGCACAGTGGGCCGACAGCACACTATTCTGGGCCGCCATGGCCTACAACCTGGGGCCCAAAGGCGCAGCTGCCATGTTTGCCGGTGCACCGCCCGAAGTGGCAAAGGCTTTTGGCGACGACCGCAAGCAAATGTCGATGGGGATGACCCGTCTGCGCACGCCAGATGCCACCGCCGCCTACCGCAGCTACTTGCGTCGCATTGCCAACATGCTGGATGGGCAAGACTTTCTGCTGGGCAGCGCGCCCTGCGTGGCCGATTTCAGCGTTTACCACCCGCTGTGGTTCACCCGCACCCGCGTGCCGGTCGTGGCCGACATCCTGAACCCCACGCCCGGCGTGTTGGCCTGGATGGATCGCATGGCGGCCATCGGGCATGGCACCTTCGAGAAACTGTCTGCTACAGAAGCCATAGCTAACTGTGCAGCAGTGACGGGGACTTCAATCCCTTTTGACTCCGAATTTCAGGATGAGCACGGTATTCCCCTGGGTAGCCAGGTCACCGTGTCTGCAGAGTCCTTTGGCCCGGAGACCACCCAGGGCGAGCTGGTTGCCGCTACCCGCACCCGCTACACCTTGCGCCGGGTGGACGAGCGGGCGGGCACCGTGCATGTGCACTTCCCGCGCATCGGCTTTTTGCTCAAGCGTGCTGAAACCACCTGACCGATCCTGAATTTCGTTCGGGCTGAGCTTGTAGAAGCCTTCCGGCAAGGCTCAGGGCGATCGGCTTATTTTCATTTCTTAACTTGTACCCAACCCATGATCACAAACTTCAACAATAAAACCGCCGTCCTCACCGGCGCTGGCTCCGGTTTTGGCCTGGAATGCGCGCGCATTGGAGCCAAGTTGGGCATGAACCTGGTGCTGGTCGATGTGCAGCAAGACGCGCTTGACAAAGCGACCGCCGAGATCACCGCCATGGGCGCACAAGTGTTGCCTTTCAAATTGGACGTGTCCAACGCCACGCAGTTTGAAGCATTGGGCCAGGCCGTGTTCAAGCGCTTTGGTACTCCGCATTTTGTCTTCAATAACGCGGGGGTAGGCGCGGGCGGTTTGATCTGGGAAAACAGCCTGAAAGACTGGGAATGGGTGCTGGGCGTGAACCTGATGGGCGTGGTGCACGGCGTGCGCACCTTCACCCCCATGATGCTGGAGGCCGCTAAAAAAGACCCCTCGTACCAGGGCCACATCGTCAACACCGCCAGCATGGCGGGCCTGCTCAACGCCCCCAACATGGGCATTTACAACGTGAGCAAACACGCAGTGGTGAGCTTGAGCGAGTCGCTATATCAGGACTTGGCCCTGGTCACCGATCAGATTGGTGCCAGCGTCTTGTGCCCCTTCTTTGTACCCACCGGCATCACCCAAAGTGGCCGCAACCGGCCCGGCGAATTGTCAGACACGGGTGTCAAGCTCACCAAAAGCCAACTCATCGGCCAAGCCATGAGCGACAAGGCGGTGAGTAGCGGCAAGGTCAGCGCCGCTGACGTGGCCCAAATGGTGTTTGACGCCATCGCCGCCAACCAGTTCTACATCTACAGCCACCCTAAATCCATCAAATCCGTTCAGACCCGCATGGAAGACATCGTGCAAATCCGCAACCCGACCGATCCGTTTGCAGGCAAACCGGAGCTGGGGTTGGAGTTGAAGAGGGCGCTGCGGGACGCAGGTGACCGTGACCGGCAAGATTTCAGTGACTAAGGTGTATAACCTAGCTCCTTCCCAAGGGGGCCAAAACAGGGGCAAAAATGCACTTTGGCTGCCCGTCAACACCGATCAACACATCAACAAGGAATTTCAAACATGGGCGCGCAGTGGAAAGCAAAAGGCAAAGAAATGGCAGCCAACGCCAAGGGCCGCGTTTTTGGCAAGTTGTCCAAAGACATCATGCTGGCAGCGCGCAGCGGCGCCGACCCCGCCGGCAACGCTCGCCTGCGGCTGCTGGTGGAGCAGGCCCGCAAAGTGTCCATGCCCAAAGACACACTGGACCGCGCCATCAAGAAAGGCGCTGGCTTGACCGGCGAAGCGATTCATTTTGAGCACGTCATTTACGAGGGGTTTTCCCCGCACCAAGTCGCCGTGATGGTCGAATGCCTGACCGACAACGTGAACCGCACCGCGCCTGAAATGCGGGTGCTGTTCCGCAAGGGGCAACTGGGCACGTCGGGCTCGGTGGCCTGGGATTTTGACCACGTCGGCATGATTGAAGCCGAGCCGCTGACCCAGGGTGCCGATGCTGAAATGGCCGCCATTGAGGCCGGTGCGCAAGATCTGGAGCCAGGCGAGGAAGAGGGCACCACGCTATTTTTGACCGACCCAGCCGACCTGGACCTGGTGAGCCGCGCGTTGCCTAACCACGGCTTTAACGTGCTGTCTGCCAAGCTGGGCTACAAGTCCAAAAATCCGGTTGACCCCACCAGCCTGAGCGCTGAGCACCTGGAAGAAGTTGAAGCCTTTTTGGCTGCCATCGACGGCAATGACGATGTGCAAAATGTCTATGTGGGGTTAGCGGGGTAACTGCGTTAAGTGGGGTCAAGCGGGATGTGGGCCGCTCTTCACGCTCTTTAGTTAGCACCCTGCTGATACGGCCTGCAACGTCTTGCCCGTTTTGGCATCAAACACCACCAGATTGATCTGCCGCGCATGGCCCGGAGTGGCGGCAATGCTGCGCCAGGTCAGTTTTTGCGGCGATTTGGGGTCGGCAGAGTAGTCGCCCACAGGGGTGTACTGGCGTACCACAAAGTCGTGCTGCAGGAATTCCCCGGCGTTTTCGCCTGATTTGACTTTGGAACTGTGCCCATGCTCGGTCACGCTCCAGTAGGCGGACCAGGTGCTTGATGCCCCAGCGACAGGGACTACTAGCGCTTCAAACTGGTCCACGCCAGTTTGCTTCAAATTAATGCTGGCCCCGGCTGGGTCTTTGGAGGCGTTAGCCAGCGGGCCGGGGCGGTGCCAGTCCTTCCAATCCCGCCCGTTGAGCACCGCCTGCGGTGTGTAAATGCCGCTCTGGCCGTTTTTCACCGCAATTTGTCGCTGCCGTATGGTGTAGGCCGGGCTGGCAAAGCGGTCTACCCAGCCGATGTGGTCCCAATAACCGACGTGAAAGGCCATCACGACCGGGGCCGGGTTGGCAGCGGTTGACGGGGCAGCCTTTAGCGTGGACAGCCACTTGTCAGCCGGTGGGCAGGAACTGCACCCCTCTGATGTGTAAAGCTCAATCACCGGCGTTCGGATCGCGCCTGATGCCGCAGAACAGCTTTCAGTTGGGGTTGACATGGAAAAAGAGGAACTAGTCCCCGTCAATATTAAGAAGTGTGCTATTAAAATAGTAGCAATTTTCATGGCTGGAATTCTCCAAATTTAATGATGGTGTTTAGTCGGCATCACCCGGTTTTTCTTACATCTGCGTTGGGCCGGAACCAGCCATTGAGTGTGGCAAACTCGCCCGCTTGCGTCTTTTTGACGCGCTGAAACCTGCTTTTCAATCTTCCCCTTCATTCGCGCCGCCCAAGCGCCTCCCCATGCAAAGAATCATCCGCCAACTGGCCACAGAAATCAGGGTCCGGGAGGACCAAATCACCACCGCTGTCGAATTGCTCGACGGTGGTGCGACCGTGCCTTTCATCGCCCGTTACCGCAAAGAGGCCACCGGCGGGCTCGACGACATCCAGCTGCGCGAACTTGAACTACGCCTCTCCTACCTGCGTGAGTTGGCTGACCGCCGCATCGCGGTGATGAAGACCATCGACGAGCAGGGCAAGCTGACTGACGCATTGCGCGCTGCCATTGCCACGGTAGTGACCAAGCAGGATCTGGAAGACCTGTACCTGCCGTTCAAACTCAAGCGCCGCACCAAGGGGCAGCTGGCGAAGGAGGCCGGGCTGGAGCCGCTGGCCGACACGCTGTTTGCCAACCCGGACCTCGTCCCAACCGAGGCTGCGCTGCCCTACGTGATTGCCATGCGCCCGTTGGTTGAGGGTGAAGACAAGCAGCCCGACTTCTCCACCGTGCAGGCCGTGCTGGATGGCGTGCGCGATGTGTTGAGTGAACGCTGGGCCGAGAACCCTGCCCTGGTGAAAAACCTGCGCGAATGGTTGTGGCAAGAGGGTCTGTTGCAAAGCAAACTGATGGCGGGCAAGGACGAGAAAAACGCTGATGTCGCCAAGTTTCGTGACTACTTTGACTACGACGAGCCGATAGCCCGCGTGCCATCTCACCGCGCTTTGGCTGTGTTCCGGGGCCGGGCGCTGGATATTTTGGATGCCAAACTCGTTCTTCCAGAACAAAATGACCCTAAAGTCCCCGTCAACGCTGATAAGTTAGCTACTAAAAAAGTAGCAGTCCCGGTGGTGTCATTGGCAGAAGCACGCATCGCCCTGCGCCTGGGGTGGAGCCACAAGGGCCGCGCCGCTGATGATTTGATCCGTAAATGCGTGGCCTGGACCTGGCGCGTGAAGCTGAGCCTGTCCACCGAGCGCGACCTGTTCGCCAAGCTGCGCGAAGACGCCGAGAAAGTCGCCATCAAGGTGTTTGCCGACAACCTGCGCGACCTGCTGCTGGCCGCGCCCGCCGGGCCGCGTGTGACCATGGGGCTGGACCCCGGCATTCGCACTGGCGTGAAGGTGGCGGTGGTGGATGCCACCGGCAAGCTGGTCGAGACAGCCACCGTGTTCCCCCACGAGCCGCGCAAGGACTGGGAAGGTTCGTTACACATCCTGGGGAAATTGTGCGAAAAACATGGCGTGAACCTGATCGCCATTGGCAACGGCACGGCCAGCCGCGAGACGGACAAGCTGGCGGCTGATCTGATCACGCTGCTGGCCAAGCTATCCGACAAGCCCATTGAAAAAGTCGTCGTCAGCGAAGCCGGTGCGTCTGTCTACAGCGCCAGCGAAGTCGCCTCGCATGAGATGCCCGACGTGGAC
>JANOLC010000072.1:0-4710 GCA_031419575.1 Burkholderiales bacterium
TGTGGGGGACTGCGGGTCAGTTGATTGCGGGCGCGGGGCAATCGCGGTTTCAACTCAACCCCGACCGCCCGACGGCCTCACAGTTCAAAAATGCGCGCACTCAAAAATCGATCACTTGGGTGGAGGGCCTGGACGAGGCGACTCCCAGCACGGTGAGCAATGCCCGCATCAAAGCATTGGTGCCCGTTGGCAATGCCCGCTTTGAGCTGCAAGGTGAGGTACGGTATTTGATGGTGACTCAGGCTTTGCCGTCGTCGTTGGTGACCAATGCGCTGGCGGTGACCCAAGCCAATCGCGAGTACCAAGAGCGAGCACTCGCTCGGGATGGTCTAAAACGCATGTACATTGGCACGCTCACCTTGAGCCTGTTTCTGGCGGTCTTTGGTGCGGTACTGCTGGCGGTGGTGCTGGGCAATCAAATTGCGCGGCCGTTGTTGCTGTTGGCTGATGGTGTCAGCCAGGTGGCGGCGGGTGACCTGACCCCCAAGGCCGTCTTGCAAGGCAAGGACGAACTGGGTGGCCTAACCCGTGCTTTTGCCGACATGACCCAACAACTGTCAGACGCGCGTCTGGCGGTGGACAGCAGCATGGCGCAGGTCAATGCGGCACGTGCCAATCTGCAAACTATTCTGGACAACCTCACCGCCGGGGTGATCGTGCTGGATACGGATGGATTGATCGTCTCGTCCAACCCCGGGGCCACCCGCATATTGAGAGTGCCGTTGGCCGCCTTTGAGGGACGCAAACTGGCCGATGTGGCGGGTCTGGAAGAATTCGCCGCCAGCGTGGATGCCCAGTTTGATCTGTTCCTGGGCGAGCGCCAGGAGCATGGTCTGGACCATTGGCAGCAGTCGTTCGAGTTGGGCAAAGCACCCGCAGGGTTGGCTGGCCCCAGTGCACAAAATGCTATCACTTTAGTAGCTAGAGGCGCAGAGCTGCCGGGGACTACAAGGCTTTTAGTCTTTGATGACATCTCTGAAATCGTCTCGGCACAGCGGGCTCAGGCCTGGGGTGAGGTGGCCCGGCGCCTGGCGCATGAGATCAAGAATCCGCTCACGCCTATTCAATTATCGGCAGAGCGGCTGGAGATGAAGCTATCCGGCAAAGTGCCGCCGGCTGAACAGGCCATCTTAGTCAAATCCGTCAAAACCATTGTTGACCAAGTGGATGCCATGAAGCGGCTGGTCAATGAATTCCGGGACTACGCGCGCTTGCCTGCTGCCGAGTTGAAACCGCTGGATCTCAACGCCCTGATCACTGAGGTGCTCCAGCTCTACGGGGACGAGAGCGATGCCAGCCCGCAATGGGCGCAAGTTGGTTTGGAGCTTGATCCACGCAGCCCACTCATTTTGGGCGATGCCCAGCAATTGCGCCAAGTAGTGCACAACCTGGTGCAAAACGCGCAAGATGCCACCGAGTCCGCCAGCGCGGATGGCGCGCCCCGTGCGGGGGTCATCCTGCGCACGCAGTGGAATGAAAAAGCCCGTCGCTTGCGCCTGAGCGTGCTAGACAGTGGTACCGGCTTCCCGGATCATATTCTGGCGCGCGCGTTTGAACCCTACGTCACCACAAAAACCAAAGGCACCGGTTTGGGCTTGGCCGTGGTCAAGAAAATTGCGGACGAGCACGGCACGCGGGTTGACATTGCCAACCGGGTCGTCGATGACAAAGTGCAAGGCGCACAAGTGTCGTTATCATTCGCCTCAGCGGGCAACGCGCCAACCTGAGCGCGGCACATTACATTCCCAAGGGGCGGCGCTTAAATCATGGCAAATATATTGGTGGTCGACGACGAGCTGGGCATCCGTGACCTCTTGTGGGAGATCTTGAACGACGAAGGTCACAACGTTGAAGTCGCTGAAAACGCAGCGCAAGCCCGTGCCGCCCGACTGCGAGAGCGTCCCGACCTCGTCCTGCTCGACATCTGGATGCCGGACACCGACGGCGTCACGCTACTCAAAGAATGGTCGTCCGCCGGTGCGCTCACCATGCCCGTCATCATGATGAGTGGTCACGCGACTATCGACACAGCCGTTGAGGCCACCAAAATTGGTGCGATGGCTTTTCTTGAAAAGCCCATCACCATGCAGAAACTGCTCAAAGCAGTCGAACAAGGCTTGGCCCGTGGCAGTGTGCGCAAGTTGGTCGCAGCAGCGGTGGCACCACAGCCCACCTTACAAGTCATGGATACTTCGATTGCTGTTGGGCAGGTTATCCCGCCCAATAGTGACTCGGGGTTGCAAGCCCGCCAAACATTCACGCTAGACAAGCCTCTGCGTGAATCGCGTGACGAGTTTGAGAAAGCGTACTTTGAGTACCACCTGGCCAAAGAGAATGGCTCCATGACTCGCGTGGCGGAGAAAACTGGTCTGGAGCGCACGCACCTGTACCGCAAGCTCAAGCAACTTGGGGTTGACCTCACACGCGGCAAGCGCGGCCTACCCTGACTTCGTCCCGTGTGCGTTGGCACCTTAGACTGCTGCTATAATAGAAGGCTTAGGCCCGGTAGCTCAGTCGGTAGAGCAGAGGATTGAAAATCCTTGTGTCGGTGGTTCGATTCCGCCCCAGGCCACCAAATTGAACAACCATCTTCATGGTGGGTTTTCATTGACTACTTCGGTAGTCACATGCGGGAATAGCTCAGTTGGTAGAGCGATACCTTGCCAAGGTATAGGTCGAGAGTTCGAGCCTCTTTTCCCGCTCCATAGGTTTCAATATGCACAAAAGCCCGTCCATTGCGATGGGCTTTTTGCTTTTCTGGGCTGGCTGCAATTGGAATTGCCGTGGGGCAGTTCGGCTGGTTCGGTGACAGTGGCGGCCATTGGTGGGTCAGGCGAGTTCCAGTTGTCCCCTAAATTCCGCAATCTTGCGGTCACGCGCAGCAGGCTTCAACTTGTGCAACGCAAGCAACAGCGCTGCAATATTGTTATCCTCGCAGTACATGTAAGCCAGCGGTATACCCAGGGTGCCAGCAATGAGCGCCGCGGTGGGCACAGGTGGCTCAGCTTTCGATTGACAGCAACATCTGGCTGAGCCGAAAAAATATTATCTATCCACACTGCCAGAGACAGTCGCATTACTCGATCTGATGCACGCCGCGCATGTGCGTTGACGAATTGACCGTGGCTACCAGGCCTTGAAGCAGGATCAACGCTCGCCCATCGACTCGGAAAATGTTTTAGTGATCGGTTTTGTCAGATAGCTCAATACGGTTTTTTGACCGGTATTGATCTCTACCGTACCAGTCATCCCCGGCTGAATAACGATACTCTCGGTGCTCTTGCCAGCCAGATTAAGGCCGCTGGTCTTGACATGCACACGGTAATAGAGCCCTTCGTTATTCCGTACATCTTCGTTCAGCGTGTCGGCACTGATGTAGCTTACTTCACCCTTGAGCCTGCCGTAAATCGTATAGTCGTAGGCGTCAAGTTTGACTGCAGCCGACAGTCCCGGCCTGATGAAGGCGATGTCGGCAGGTTTGACTCTCGCCTCAATGATGAGGTCGTCGTTCGACGGCACGATTTGCATAATCTCCTCGCCCGGCCTGGCCACGCCCCCCAAGGTCGTCAGACGTACGTTGCGCACGATTCCGTCCATGGGCGCGCGTACCTCGGTGAAGCCGAGTTGTTCTTTACGCTGGGTAACGACTTGCAGGACGCCCGCGAGATCCTCTTGAGCCTTGACCAGGTCGGTTTGACTGTCTTGCAAATACTTGTTGCGCCGATTGGTGATCTGTGCCTCGATATCGACAACCTGGCGCTTGAGTTTCAGTATTTCAGACCTGCTCACATCGCCGGTTTTGAGCAGAGGCAGGTTCATTTCAAGCTCCTCCTTGACCAACATCAAGGAACTTTCCAGTGCGCTGACTTCCTCGCGCACAGCACCCTGTCGCTTCTTGAGCAGTGCCAACTGGTTGGCGCGAAACTCGGGGTACTGGGCTAGTTCCGCCGGGAACCTAAGCTCCCCCCCGAATACCTCTACATTCAGGCGCGCCACGCTGGCTCTGAGCGCCGCTGCCTTGGCGGCGCTTTCCAGGTAGATGGATTCCGCCTTGGTCTTGTCGAATCGGGCCAGCAATTGGCCGCGCCTGATCTGCGCACCCTCCCGCACTGGAAGCTCAACCAGCACGCCACCGTCCGATACCTGGATGACCTGGTTACGCGAACTGGCAATCACCTGACCACTCGCGCGCGTGATTTGATCCAACTCAGCCCAGTTCGCCCAAACTAAAAACCCAGCGAGCGCCACGGCGCAGCCCCAAATCAAAATGCGCCCGCTGCCAGTTCCCCTCGTCGTCGTCATGCGACTACTTCCTGAAGGGCCTGCGGGGGTTTGCCGGAAAGTTTCAACAACACGGCATCTCGAGGCCCATCGAGCAGAACGCGCCCACCCTGCAGCACAATCAAGCGACCAAGCAATGGTAGCAATGCAGTTTTGTGGGTCGTTGCCAACAATGTCACACCCTCGGCAGCGACTTCACGCAGCAGGCTGATCACCCGCGCCTCGGTCACCGAGTCCATTGCACCGGTCGGCTCATCGAGCAACCACACCTTGGGTCGGGCCAGCAACATGCGGGTCACAGCGATAAGTTGCTTCTGCCCGCCAGACACGCCACGCCCACCTTCCGTGATCTCCAGCGCCAAACCTCGGGGCTGACCAAAAATCAGCTCAATCAACCCAGTACGCCGCGCGGCCGTCAGAATGACTTCC
>JANOLC010000073.1:0-9235 GCA_031419575.1 Burkholderiales bacterium
CCCCACTCGCCTACGACCCGCCCGTGCGTTCGCAGCTGGACCAGTCGGTTCTGAAGCTCGTGAAAACGGGGGATGTGGCGGCCGCCTCTGTTTTGGCCCAACTGTCGCTGGCCTTGGCAGCGGGGCAGCCTGGGCTTGAAGCGCGCGTGTTCTGGAAGATTTGTGCTGCATTTTTTGAAGCGACTGCGTTGGGTTTGTGCCCTTCCGACGTCTACGCCAAACGCGCCGCATCGCGGATTCTGATGCAGTACGCCACGCTGGCACGGCAAGACCCGGCGGTGTCGGATCGGCTGGCGCAGGACTTGTTATTTTTCTGTGATCAGGCAGCGCCTGCAAGTGCCGCTGATGCACCTGCACTGATTGCCATGCGCCGTGCCTATGGTTTGACCCGCACCAAACCGTTTGACTACGACACACCACAGTTTGGCCGATTCGACCCTGCCGTTTTGGTGCAGGCCCGCAAGCGCATTGCCACGGCGACCGAGACCTGGTCCGCCCTGGCTGGCGGCGACACCAATCGGCTCAAAGTGGTGTCTGATCAGTTTGGTATGGTGGGTGAGTCCATTTTGAAGCTGCACCCCGAAAGCGGTGACTTGGCCCGTGCGCTAGTGCGTGCTGTAGACAACGCGGTGAAGTCCGCCGAGCCGCCCTCCACGCCCGTGGCCATGGAAGTGGCAACCGCCGTCTTGTACCTGGAAGCCGCCTACGAAGACCTGGATCCGACGGACTCTCAAATGGCGCAGCGCAGTAGTCGCTTGGCCCAACGCCTTGAGCACGTGGGCGCGGGCGGTCAGCCTGAACCGCTCGAAGGCTGGATGGAAGACCTGTACCGCCGCGTGAGTGACCGCCAAACCATGGGAAGTGTGGTCGATGAATTGCGCACCGCCTTGGGTGAAATCGAGAAGTCGCTGGATCTGTTTTTCCGCAATCCGGCTGACAAGATGCCTTTGCACAAGGTGCCTAGCCAATTGGCGCAAATGCGGGGTGTTTTCTCGGTGCTGGGGTTGGATCAAGCCTCCTTAGCGACCTTGAGAATGCGCGATAGCGTTGAGCGGATGCTGATGGAGCCGGTGGTCGATGCCAGTAGCGAGAGCTTTGAAAAGCTGGGTAACAGCATTGGCGCGCTTGGGTTTTTGATTGACATGCTGAGCTATCAGCGTGTGATGGCCAAGAAATTGTTTGCCTATGACGAGGTGGCGGGTGAATTCAAGCCGGTGATGGGTCGTGAAAAGGCCGTTGTTGTTGAACCGCCTGCGGTTGAGCTGCCGGCCACTTTGCCCGTGGCTGCGGCCATTGTGCCGATCGAAGCTGCCCCGGTGGTGCCGTCAATTGCCACGCACCTCGATTTGGACGATGACGAGGCCGAGATTCGCGACATCTTTTTGGAAGAGGCGCGTGAGGTGGTTCTAAACGCTTTGGTCGCTGTTAAAACTCTCGCGGCGGAGCCGGGCGATTTGGGCCAGCAGACTACTTTGCGCCGTGCGTTCCACACGCTCAAAGGCAGCTCCCGCATGGTGGGGCTCAACGAGTTTGGTGAGGCGGGTTGGTCCATGGAGCAGCTGCTCAATGCCTGGCTGGCCGAGCAGAAACCCGCCAGCGACGGCCTGATTCACTTGGCAGCCAAAGCCATGGTGGGCTTGGGCGCGTGGGTAGAAGACATTGCCGCGCGGACCGATGGCCATTGGAGCGCCCAGCCGTTCCGCCAAGCCGCCGATGCGTTGCGTTTGCATGGCACCGCGGTGGCGTTGAACTACCCTGGTTCTGTCGACGAAGCTTCAGCGCCTGAGCCTGAAGCGCACCCGGCGTTCGAAGCGACGGGTTTATTCGGACTGGATCTGCCGTCGGCATCGGATGCGCTTCCTGTCGCTGAAGAACCCGTTGATCTGGGTGATTTTGACTTTGCCAACACCAGTTTTGCCCGATCGGATGAATTTCTCACCGCACTGGAAGCTACGCCGGCCCCAGCCACGCCAGAGTCAGCACCGATTGTTGCGGTTGAGCTGCCCCTCACGACAGAGGTCGAAGAGCCCGTCAAAGTCATCGGCAACTTGCGCATTGGCATTCCGCTGTACAACGTCTTTTTGAACGAGGCCGATGAGTGGTCGCGTCATCTGTTGACTGAGTTGAGCGAGTGGGCGCTGGAACTGCATCGGCCCCTGGGGGACTCGACCATTGCGCTGGCACATTCCTTGTCGGGGAGTTCGGCCACCGTCGGCTTCATGGCGCTGTCTGACATCGCCCGGGCGCTGGAGCAGTCGCTACAGCATGTGCAGTTGCACGGTCAGGGCCAGACCGCTCATGCTGGGGTGTTCACTGATGCGGCGGAGGACATCCGGCGGCTGTTGCACCAGTTTGCGGCGGGTTTTCTGAAAGAGCCCAAGCCCGAAATTCTTGACGCGCTGCGCATCATTCTTGAAACCGAATTTTCCTCTGCAGATGAGGTGACGGATGCGTCCGAGAGGCCAGCCATTGAAGAGCCACTTGTCGAGCCGTTCGACTTTGATTTGGATTTGCCTGAGCCACCGGCTGAGGTGCCTGCGCCACCGGCTGTGTTGCCTGCGCCTCATGTGGTGTTGCCTGCGGCAACGCTCAGCCTCATGGCCGCGCCCGCTCTCATGGACGACCATGACGACGATATTGATCTGGTGGACGCGCTGGATGCTGACCTGTTCCCGATTTTTGAGGAAGAGGCGCTGGAGCTGATGCCGCAACTGGGCGGCGCGCTGCGTCAGTGGTCGGCACGGCCCGACAACCTGGGTGCGCGCGGCGAGGTGTTGCGGGTGTTGCACACCCTCAAAGGCAGTGCCCGTTTGGCCGGTGCCATGCGCTTGGGTGAGATGTCCCATCGCATGGAGTCTGCTATTGAGCAACTGGGTTCCGATGGGCTGGATGCCGCCCAAATTGAGCCGCTGCTGACCCGTTTTGATGCCATTGGTGCCAACTTTGATGCCCTGCGGGCCGGGCCTGACCAGGCGATGGTGCTGCCTGAAGCTGCCGTGGCAGAAAAGACCATTGCGGCGAACGCTGTCCCCGTTGTTGTTGGTGCAACCAAGGCTTCTGTGCCGGCCACGCCAGCAGTTTCCGCTGTCACGTCGGTGGCATCAGCCGCCCCCTTGCGTCAGCTGGTCAACCAGTCAGTGCGGGTGCGTTCCAACTTGCTGGACCGCTTGGTGAACCAGGCCGGTGAAGTGATGATCTCCCGCGCTCGGCTGGAGTCGCGCGTGGGGCAATTGCGCAGCTCGTTAACCGACCTGACCAGTAATCTGGAAAAGTTGCGCACCCAGTTGCGCGACATCGAGTTGCAGTCCGAGTCCCAAATGCAGTCGCGCCTGACACTGGCCAAAGACACGGCACAAACCTTTGATCCGTTGGAGTTCGACCGGTTCACCCGTGTGCAAGAGTTGACTCGGATGATGGCCGAATCCGTCAACGACGTGGCCACCGTGCAGCGCAACCTGCAGCGCACGGTGGAGGGCACCGAGGACGATTTGATCGCCCAGGGCCGTCAAGCCCGTGAGCTGCAACGTGACTTGCTGCGAACCCGCATGGTTGAGTTTGAGGGGATCTCGGATCGCCTGTATGGCGTGGTGCGCCAAGCCGCCAAAGAAGCGGGTAAACAGGTCAAGCTCGACATCACCGGTGGCTCCATGGACATTGACCGGGGTGTGCTGGAACGCATGGCCCCCGCGTTTGAACACCTGTTGCGCAACTCGGTGGCGCACGGCATTGAAAGCCCGGCTGACCGTGTGGCGGCAGGCAAAGCGGGCGCTGGCACCATCAGCATCGACTTGCAGCAACAAAGCAATGAAATTTCCGTCACCTTCTCTGACGACGGTGCCGGGTTGGACTTGCCGCGCATTCGCGCCAAGGCGGTGTCTAGCGGTGCGGCGCCAGACGCGAACAACCTGTCGGACGCCGAGGCTGCCAACCTGATCTTCTTGCCGGGGCTAAGCACCGCTGCCGGGGTTACAGAGCTGTCGGGCCGTGGCATTGGCATGGACGTGGTCCGTTCCGAGGTGAATGCCCTGGGGGGCCGGGTTGAGACCTCTACCACGGCTGGCAAAGGGACGAGTTTCAAGCTGGTTCTGCCGCTGACCACTGCGGTAACGCAGGTGGTGATGATGCGGCTGGGTGAGCTGGTGATGGGTGTACCTGCCAACGTGATTGAAGTGGTGAAACGTGTACCGGCCACCGAGTTGGAGACGGCCTACAAGAATGACGCGTTCAGCCACGGTGGCGAGCCCATCCCGTTCTTTTGGGCGGGGGCCTTGTTGCAGGCGTCGTCGCACAGCAGTGAGGCAGTCGCCAAAAATCTGCCGGTGGCGATTTTCCGCAGCGCGGGTCAGCGCGTAGCCGTGCATGTCGATGAAGTGTTGGGCAACCAGGAGGTGGTGGTCAAAAACCTGGGGCCTCAGTTGGCCCGCTTGCCAGGGCTGACGGGTATGTCGGTTTTGGCCTCTGGGGCAGTGGTGCTGATTTATAATCCAGTGGCATTGGCTGCCGTGTATGGTGACCGGGCTAAGGCTCTGCGTTTAACGGCCCATGCCGCCAACACCAGCCCCGTCGTTGGCGATGCCCCTCTTGCCACTGATTTCATGCCCTCCATGATGGCGGGCGCGACCCAGGTGCCGCTGGTGATGGTGGTGGACGACTCCATTACCGTGCGACGCGTGACGCAGCGCCTGCTCAAACGCGAAGGTTACCGCGTGGTGCTGGCGGCCGATGGCTTGCAGGCGCTTGAAAAGCTGGCTGAAGAGAAGCCCGCCGTGGTCTTGTCGGATATTGAGATGCCGCGCATGGACGGTTTCGATTTGGCCCGCAACATTCGGGCGGATGCCAAACTGCGCGACTTGCCGATCGTGATGATCACCTCACGCATTGCCGAAAAGCACCGCGAGCATGCCCGTGAACTGGGCGTTGATCATTACCTGGGCAAACCGTACGCTGAGGACGAGCTGCTGGGTTTGGTGCGCCACTACTGCGCCACCAAGGTTGAAACCTGATTTTCAGTATCAAAAAGGCCTAAAGTCCCCGTCAATATTCAATAGTTTGCTATTTTTTTTATAGCGTCAATCAAGCCACTTTTTTGACCACCGCGTAGCGTTCCAGCGTCAGCGCCCGCGCCACATCGTGGGCCACCACGGGGCGCGGGTAGTTTTGCCCCAGCACCACGCCCGCCTCTGCCAGTTCCATCGGTTTCGCCGTCCACGGTGCGTGAATAGCGGCTTTGGGCAGTTTGGCCAATTGCGGCAAATAGCGGCGGATGAACTTGCCGTCTGCGTCAAACTTTTCGCTTTGGCTCACCGGGTTGAAGATGCGGAAATACGGCTGCGCATCACAACCGCTGGAGGCCACCCACTGCCAGCCGCCGTTATTGGCCGACAAGTCAAAGTCATTCAGGTGGGTCGCAAAATACGCCTCGCCCCAGCGCCAGTCCAGCCCCAGGTCTTTCACTAAAAAGCTGCCCACCACCATGCGCAGGCGGTTGTGCATGTAGCCGGTCTGATTAATTTGCGCCATAGCCGCGTCGACCAGCGGGTAACCGGTGCGGCCCTCGCACCAGGCTTTGAACAGCATCTTGGCGTGCGCACCATGCTCCCACTTGATGGCGTCGTAGTCCGGCTTGAAAGCGTGGGTGGCCACGTGCGGGAAGTTGGCCAAAATCTGAAAATAAAACTCGCGCCAGATCAACTCGCTCAGCCAGGTGCTGGCCCCAGAGCTGCCTTCCATGCTGCGCTGCATGGCCGTGGCGGCCAGCTTGCGGATGGATACGGTGCCAAACCGCAAATGCACGCCCAAATAGCTGGGGCCTTTGACCGACGGGAAATCACGCGTGGCATGGTAGTCATCCATGCGATCAAAAAACTCGGCAAACAGGGCCTGCGCACCGATTGCCCCTGTGGGAATTTTGAGCTGGCTCAGGTTGGTTGGTGCAAACCCAATGTCGGCCAGCGTTGGGATGGTGTGGGGCAAATGAGTTGGGCGTACCGCCAGCGCGTGGGCGTAGGGGGTGGCATCGTGAAAATGCGGTGGGGTTTCGCGAAATTTGGCGAGCCAAGCGTTCTTGTAGGGGGTGAACACGCTGTACACGGTCGCCATTTTGGTCAGCACTTCGCGCCGCTCAAACACCACTTGGTCTTTGACGGTGTGCAAGCTGATGCCCGCGTCTGACAGGGCTCCGCGCACCTTGGCATCGCGAGCGATGGCGGCTGGCTCGTAGTCATGCGCTGCAAACACGGCTTCCACGTGCAGGCTCTTGGCCAGCACCGGCAACTTCTGACTGGCCACGCCGTGCAACACAATCAGCCCGGCCTCAGGCTTGCCCACCAACGCCCGCAAATGGGCGTCCAAGTCCACCAGCGATTCACGAATAAATTCAACCCGCCTGTCTGCGCGGGGCAAGGGGTCAAGAATGTCGGTGTCGAACACAAAAACGCAGTGCACCTGGCGGCAGGTTTTGAGCGCGTGCCACAGCGCAACGTTGTCATCGGTGCGCAAATCGCGACGAAACCACATCAAACCGGTGCTGAATTCTTTGTCCATGATCGTCGTTAAAATTGAGGGATGGCCGCCGATTCTGCACCCTTCAACCTGACGAATCATTTTCTGATTGCTATGCCCGGCCTGCAAGATGCGGCATTCTCCAAAAGCGTCGTGTACGTCTGTGAACACAGTGAGCGCGGTGCCCTGGGCCTGGTCATTAACAAGCCCAGCGATATCAACCTCAAAGGCCTGTTTGAGAAGGTTGATTTGCCGCTGATGCGCGAAGACCTGGTCAACACCCCCGTGTTTCAGGGCGGGCCGGTGCAAACGGAGCGCGGCTTTGTCTTGCACGAACCCAGTTTTGCTGCAGCCGATAAGCCCAGCGAGCCGGTTTATGCCTCCACCATGGTTATCCCCGGTGGGCTGGAAATGACCACCTCCAAAGACGTTCTGGAGGCGCTCTCAACCGGTGCAGGCCCCCGTAAAGTGCTGGTGTCACTCGGTTACTCAGCTTGGGGTCAGGGCCAACTGGAATCCGAACTGGGCGAAAACAGCTGGCTCACTGTAGATGCCGATGCCGCTGTTATTTTTGACACACCGGTTGAGCAGCGCTGGGACAAAGCCCTGCTGTTATTGGGCCTTCAGTCCTGGATGTTGTCCCCAGATGCAGGCCACTCTTAGTGATGACGCAATCGGGATGATCACTGTTCCCGCTCAGTTTCAATCGTTTTTGGCGCTGGACTTTGGTTTGAAGCGCACCGGGTTGGCCGTTGGCAACCGCCTCATGAAGACGGCCCAGCCCCATGGCAGTATCCACGCCGAAGGCGATGCCCGCTTTACCAAAATTGCCAACACCATCCGCGAATGGCAGCCCGATGCGTTGGTGATTGGCGTGCCATTTCACCCTGACGGGGCCGAGCATGAAAATACCCGCCGCGCACGCAAATTTGGCCGTCAATTGGCGGGCCGTTTCAAGCTGCCAGTATTTGAAGTGGACGAGCGTTACAGCACGACTGAGGCTTTGTCGCTGGGTGCCAAAGATGCGGACGCGATGTCGGCCTGCATCATTCTTGAACAATTTTTGAGGAGCCTGGAGTGAGTAATTTGGTTTTAGATGCAGAGGCCTTGTATTTGGAACTTTTGCAAGGTGTAAGCCAGCTTACAACGCAGCAAACCTGTCTGGTCGGTATTACCTCCGGGGGTGCCTGGCTGGTTGAACGCTTGCAAAAAGACCTGGGCTTGCCTGGCGCACCCGGGGTCATTTCATCGGCCATGCACCGTGATGACTTTGCCCGCCGTGGCCTGGCAGCGGGCGGCCAGACCAAGCTGCCGTTTGAAGTAAATGACGCGCACCTCATCGTTGTGGACGATGTGTTGTTCACGGGCCGGACCATTCGCGCCGTGGTGAATGAGCTGTTTGACTACGGTCGCCCGGCCAACGTGAAATTGGCAGTGCTGGTGGACCGGGGTGGGCGTGAGCTGCCGATTCAAAGTGATTTTTGCGCCACCCGAGTGGTCTTGCCCGCCACGCAATCGCTCGCCCTTGCGCGCAGTGATTCGGGTGTCTTCAGCTTCAACGTGGAGGGCCAGTGAGTTCAATGCTTAAACACCCCATGCGTTACAAACGAAACCCCCAGCTTAATAAAAATGGCGAACTCGTTCACCTGCTCTCCATTGAGGGCCTGCCCAAAAGCATCCTGACTCACATTCTGGACACGGCTGCCAACTTCGTTTCAGTCAACGACCGCGAAGTAAAAAAGGTGCCACTGCTTCGGGGAAAAAGCGTTTTTAACCTGTTCTTTGAAAACTCAACCCGCACCCGCACCACGTTTGAAATTGCTGCCAAACGCCTGAGTGCGGACGTCATCAACCTGGACATTGCCCGCTCAAGCGCCAGCAAGGGCGAGTCTCTTCTGGACACCATTGCCAACCTGTCTGCCATGGCGGCGGACATGTTTGTGGTGCGGCACAGCGAGTCTGGCGCGCCCTACCTGATCGCCCAGCACGTCGCACCGCACGTTCACGTGATCAACGCCGGGGACGGCCGCCACGCGCACCCCACGCAGGGCCTGCTGGACATGTTCACCATCCGGCACTACAAAAAGGAATTCTCCAACCTCACGGTGGCCATCGTGGGCGACGTTTTGCATTCGCGCGTGGCCCGCTCCGACATTCATGCGCTGACCACATTGGGCTGTGCCGAGGTGCGCGTGGTGGGCCCCAAAACACTGGTGCCGTCCGACATGGCGCAGATGGGCGTGCGGGTGTGCCACACGCTGGAAGAAGGCATCAAGGGCTGCGACGTGATCATCATGTTGCGCTTGCAAAACGAACGCATGAGCGGCGCGTTGTTGCCGTCTGCGCAGGAGTTTTTCAGAAGCTACGGCTTGACTCCCGAGAAGCTGCAGCTGGCAAAACCTGACTGCATCGTGATGCACCCCGGCCCGATCAACCGGGGCGTGGAAATTGACAGCGCCGTGGTGGATGGCGCCCAGAGTGTGATCCTGCCGCAAGTGACCTATGGCATCGCGGTTCGTATGGCAGTGATGAGCATTGTTGCGGGGAATGAAGCATGAGCAAAATTTTGATCAAAGGGGGTCGGGTCATCGATCCAGCGAGTGGTTTTGACTCGAAAGCTGACGTAGTCCTTGCCATTGGTATGGTTCTAGCTATTGAAACTGTAGCAAACGACTTTGTCGCTGACCGGGTAATTGACGCTACGGGCTGCATCGTTTGCCCAGATTTGTTGATC
>JANOLC010000074.1:0-2420 GCA_031419575.1 Burkholderiales bacterium
GCCAGCGTCACGCTGGGTGGCCGCAGCTTTCGCCTGCCAGTAGTTCCGGCCAACATGAAAACCGTGGTGGACGAGACGATTTGCGTCTGGCTGGCACAAAACGGTTACTTTTACGTGATGCACCGGTTTGACCTGGACAACGTGAAGTTCGTCAAAACCATGAAGGACAAAGGCCTGTTTGCGTCTATTTCGCTGGGTGTGAAAAAACCTGATTACGCGACTGTTGACCAATTACTGGCGCTGGGGCTCATCACCGAATACGTGACCATCGACATTGCCCACGGCCATGCTGACAGCGTGCGCGACATGATTGTTTACCTCAAGCAAAAAATGCCGTCCGCCTTCGTGATTGCAGGCAATGTGGCCACGCCGGAAGCGGTAATCGACCTGGAAAACTGGGGCGCTGACGCGACCAAGGTAGGCATTGGCCCGGGCAAGGTTTGCATCACCAAGCTCAAGACCGGTTTTGGAACCGGTGGCTGGCAGTTATCCGCCGTGAAATGGTGCGCCCGCGTGGCGACCAAACCCATCATTGCTGATGGCGGTATCCGCGACCATGGCGACATTGCCAAGAGCATTCGCTTTGGGGCCACGATGGTGATGATTGGTTCGCTGTTTGCGGGGCATGAAGAAAGCCCGGGCCAGACCGTGGAAGTGGACGGCAAGTTGTTCAAGGAATATTACGGATCGGCCAGCGACTTCAACAAGGGCGAGTACAAACACGTGGAAGGCAAGCGCATTCTGGAGCCCATCAAAGGCACACTGGCCAAAACGCTGATTGAAATGGAACAGGACGTGCAAAGCTCCATCAGCTACTCAGGCGGCAAAAAACTCATGGACATCCGCAAGGTGAACTACGTCACCCTGGGTGGAGACAACGCAGGCGAACATCTGTTGATGTGAGGCTGCGTTCGTACCATCTGGGCAGGTAAATCTGGGTTGACTTAATTGCTATATTAAATATAGCAGACTATTGAATATTTACGGGGACTTTAAGTGTTTTTCATACTTAAAATCGTCAAGAGTTCAGTAACTCACCCGCCAGCTGATTCAGCCGATGCCGTGGCTGAATCAGCGATTCCAGAATGCTGAAATGATTCAGGCCCGGCAAGGCCTCACACACCGGCACCACGCGCTGGCCCCACGCGTGTTGAATCAGCAGGTTATGGCGCAAAAACTCGGCGCTCTCTGCGCCACCAGCCACGGTCACCAAAATCCCCCTGTCTCGCCCCTTGACTTTTACCACCTGAGGCCTGGGCATCCAAGCTGGGCTGTTGCGTTTAACTTGGGCTGGCGTGAGATGCAGTGACTCCTGCAAAAACGGCGTTTTCCGGATGGACTCCAACTCGTACAAGCCTGAAATTGACAGCGCGTTTTTGACCAACCGAGTTGGCAAATCAGCCGCAACCGCCTTCCAAATGCAAGCCAGCAGCATGGCGGCTAGATGCCCACCGGCGGAGTGCCCCACCACGGTGATGCGCTGCGGGTCACCGCCGAAGCGGGCGATGTTGCGATACGTCCAAACCAGCGCCTTGACCATTTGCAGGGTGATGTCAGACACGGTGATGGGGTTGTCTGCATCACCGGGGCACAGTGCGTAATTGGGGATAACCACGCAGGACCCGACTTGCGTGAATGCGGGGGCGATGAAGGCGTGATCCGCCTTGTCCAGCGAGCGCCAGTAACCACCGTGGATGAAGACTAAAACCGGGTTGCCGTCGGGCGCGGCACTTGCCGCCGGGAAAACGTCCAGCAACTCGTTCGGTCCCGCGCCATATGCCACGTCCAAGACGCAACCCGGCACAGTGCGGGCCCGTACTGATTCACGACCCCATCGCGCCAAGTGATCCGCAAACTCGGGCACTAGCGCCCGGTTGTTGTACATGGAGTCCAGCCACGCTGCGTTATTTTGTGTCATGCCAATTCCTTTGAAATATCAGAGCCGCCGCCAGTCGAGTTGATTTTCTGCATAAAACCGTTCCTTGGAAATGAACATCGCCTGGTCGGCGGCAGGAAGGGTTTCTTCAACCTGGCCCGCGGCCCACACACGATGCAATGCCGATAGCCATGCTCAAGCGCTGGCCGGGATAGAACTGGTTGTTCAGTTCCACCAGCGTCTCAATGCGCTCTCGCAAGCTATGGGCGGCACGCTCATCACAACCCGGCATCAGCGCCATAAATTCGTCTCCGCCAATACGCGCCACGCAATAGGCATGGCCGGCCGCGGCACTGGCCAGCACCTCTCCGGCACGGCGCAGCATAGCGTCTCCGGCAGCATGGCCATCCGAGTCGTTGACTGGTTTGAGGCCATTTATTGATCAGTTCACCACTCAAGGAGTCGTTGATCACTTCCCGCATTTGAACTGTTTTGCCGCTCCACAAATCCACCAGTTGCTCCGCAAACGAGTGGCGCATCTCAT
>JANOLC010000075.1:0-3460 GCA_031419575.1 Burkholderiales bacterium
CGAGCTCCGGATGTGCCGCTCAAGCTGGTGGTTGGATGGGTTTGTCAAACCTACTCCTATCAAATTGATAGGTCCAAGTGTACGTCAGCTGGAGATAAGTGGGTCCGATCCGCCACGCTGAATCCGCAATGACAGGCATGGCGCGCTGCAGTACAGTCGCCTGATGGCCACCCATAGTTATACGCGACGGACCGTTGAGGAGATTCGAAATGCATGGCACCACCACTTCGGCAGCTGAAGTCACCCACGTCTCGCTGGAGCTGCTGATTCAAGACCAGCAAATCATTCCGGTGAACGTGGGTGACCATGACGCGGGTTACTGATTTGGTGAAGTGCTTGTCCGCTGATTTAACCAATCATATTAGCGTGATGGCCTCACGCAACAAGTCAGCCGTCATAGGCAAGCCCCGTTTCTCGAATGCGGTAATTAACTCTTGGGCTGGTCGCGCAGGGTTGGTCCAGCGGGCGCGCATTTTTTTGATAGCGCTCAACGCCGGTATCTCCTGCAACTGCAGTTGATTCATCAAGAACTCATCGGGGTGTTGCACTTCTATGCCGTAGGGCTGCAGCACGGCCGCCGGAAAGTCTTTGGTGTTGAAGGTCACGATAGCGTCCGCGTGGCCAACAATGGCGGCGGCAACGACGTGGCGGTCATCAGGGTCCGGCAATTCAATGCTGTTGGCCAGTTTTTCGTAATTTGTCACCAGACAGTCGGGCACGCTGGCGTTCATGCGTTCGACGACCAGCGGTAGCTTGGCAGCAAGTTCTGGCCGGTCTTTGGCCAGATTGCGCGTCCACTCCGCATGAATCGTGGCGCTCCAGCGCGCGTGGTAAAGGCGCTCAACAGCCAGGCTCAGCAGGGTGTCACGGATCAATTGCGGGTAGAGGACGTTGGCATCCAGAATTGCCGTGTAGCGCGCCGAGCCCGCCACTTAAAACTCCAGCCCCAGCGCTTCAGACAGTTGGGTCAGGTCTTGCAGGGCCTGTTCAGATTGCTGTTGCTGCGCGGTCTGGTAGCGGCGCAGTTCTTCAAATTCGATGCGGCGGTGGCGGTTTACTTTGCGGCACTTCAGGCGGTTGGCCTCGATTTCCTTGATGACAAAGGGGCGCGACACGTTCAGAAAATTGGCCGCTTCTTGCGTGGTGAGTTCGTGCTTTTGCGGCACCAGCAGCATGGGTTCTTGTTTGGCCATTTGCCGCAACACGTCGGCAAAGAAGCGCAAGGCGCGGGGTGGCAGTTTGAGCACGGGTGTTTCGTGTTTTTCGTCGCCGTGCGTGCCCACATCCAGAATGAGGTTGATGTGATCCGCGTTGGAATGGTCCAGCGCGGTTACCAGGCATTGATGCGCAACGGCTGCCATTTCGGCTTCGGCGGCATTGGCGGGGTCTAGTACTTCTTGGGCTGTCATGGGGTTCTCCTTCGCGCAGCGGCCTTGGGGCTGGTCAGTCGCAATAGTTTGAATCGTAGCATTATTCGCATTAAACGAAATTATCGAAGCAAGTGAATTTGTTTGCTGGGTATTTGATGAATTGAGAAAATCGTCCTGCCACGCCGACAAAAGTCCATGCAAATCAACCACTTGCAAATGCATGGGTACTTGCTGGGTATTTGATCGGTCTGACCATTGAAGCCTTCATCGCCCGCCTGCAAGCCGCGCAGTCAGCTTTCTGCGCCGCCTTGTCAGCCCATGGCATGGCCTATCTGCACGCCCCTGCCCTGGGTTGCCCCAAGCCCATCCGCAACCAATACAAGGCGGATAGCAACTGGCAAACCTACACCCGCGATTCTTTGAAGTACATCCAGACGCAAGATGCGTCCTTAACTTGAAGCCTTGGGCTCGGGGGCTCAATATTGCTGCTGGCTCAAGACGACAATTTCTCTTTCGGTGACACACGCACCACCTTGCCAGACCGCATCACGATCAAATCAGTGCCAGTTTGCTCGGCCAGTTGCCTGGCGCGTACTGCCGCTCGCTTGATTGCCGCCAACGACCCTCTGAAATCAGCATTGGCATCGGCTGGCACCTGGCCATAGCTGGGCACAGGTTCACTGACGTGCTTGGGTGTTGTCATGGTTGGTCGCTCCAGCTGATGAGTTGCGGTTCGTCGCCCGCGTTGTCGTAAAGAACCCAACTGCCGCCAAGCAGGGATTTGCCTTGCGTAGGCTTTGCCGGACAAAGTGGTTTCATAGGCAAAACTCTCTCGCTTTGTTATGTGCTGAGCGATAGCCGCAAGTGTTAAACGACCAGCCTGTAGGGCCGCCCGCTCCGGCGCAAAGGGCGACAGCCCGGCCGCTATCAAGTCGGCATTGACGAAGACGGGGTAACCAGCCTCCTGCGGCAAAAACTCTCGGGCAAAAGTAGTTTTTCCTGCGCCATTGGGTCCTGCAATGATGATGATTTTGGGCTGCGTCATGGCGTGGTCTTTCTTTGGGATTATGGCCGCATCCACCTGCAGCGCATCCCTTCGGATCTCGCCCGCTCCCCGCTGCTGGCGCACGTTGGCGGCTGGTGCCTCAAAATAGGATAACTCCGTGTGATTAGCCGTTGGCTAACTTTCTTTTTATCCTATTAGGCTAGGCTAATCCTGTTTAAGTTATTGATTTATATATGTTTTATGTAGGATAGAACGCCTCGACCACCCCGAACTATTCCAGCTGCCACCGCACCTGACCGCTAAAACAGCCCTGCCTGATTTGGGTTTTCAGCAGGCGGTTTAGGCGGGTAGATCAGGCTGATCAGCAGCCATTGGTGACAAAGCTTTGTTCCGTAAGCGCTCTGTCCACTTTAAGTTAACGAATAAACGGAACATACTCGCAACCCATGTCTTCCACCACCCACACCGAACAGGTCCTCGCCCTGGCCAGCCAAAACGGACTGCTGCGCGCCAGCCATTTGCAGGAGCTGGGTATTGCCCGCGTGGTGCTCTCGCGGCTCACCGCCAGCGGCCAGCTGGAGCGCGTGGGGCGCGGTGTGTACCGGCTGCCCGAGCGCGGAGGCTCTGAGCACGAAAGCCTGGCCACCATTGCCGTCAAGGTGCCACAGGCGGTGTTTTGTTTGCTCACGGCTTTGCAGCTACACGAGCTCACCACGCAGTTGCCCCGCCAGGTTTGGATCGCCATGCCGCAAGGCAGCCACGCGCCCAAAATGGATTACCCGCCGGTGAAGATGGTGCAGTTTTCGGGCGAGGCGTATGCCGCAGGCGTTGAGATGGTGCAGGTCGATCAGGTGGCGCTGCGGGTGTACGGCGTGGCCAAGACGGTGGCCGACTGCTTCAAGCACCGCAACAAGATTGGGCTTGACGTGGCCATTGAGGCACCCAAAGATGCCTTGGCCCAGAGGAAGGCCACCGCGGATGACCTGTGGCGCTTCGCCAAGATTTGCCGGGTGGCCAATGTGATGCGGCCCTACCTTGAAGTCTTGGGGCAGGGGAGCTGAATGGCGCACGATCTCGCCGCTTC
>JANOLC010000076.1:0-4941 GCA_031419575.1 Burkholderiales bacterium
CAAAAAACTGGTGGTCAATTCCACCAAGTCCATGACCGGGCACTTGCTGGGCGGCGCTGGCGGTATTGAATCAGTGTTCACTGTATTGGCGCTGCACAACCAGAAGAGTCCACCCACCATCAATATCTTCAATCAGGATCCTGAGTGCGACCTGGATTACTGTGCCAACACGGCACGGGATATGCAAATCGATATTGCAGTCAAAAACAATTTCGGCTTTGGTGGCACGAATGGAACGCTGGTTTTCAAACGCGCTTGATGTGCTTCCACTGATCCCGCAAGTCTTTATTTAGCTATGCACAGCGCCCCAGCGGTTCGTTTTCCGGTGGGGCGTTCTCGTTTTCAGATAATGATTCTGGCGGGAATATGGCTGTTGGGTGTCGCTGGGTGCGCCTATTGGGTGACCGACGCAGAGGTCGCGGGCTGGCGTCAAGTAATTACCTTAGCAATGTTGTTGGTGGGTGGTTGGTGGGCCGTTTGGCAGTTCAAACAATCGCCTCTCGGTGAGTTGAAATGGGAGGGACAGCATTGGGTGCTACAGCTTGCGCCTACTTCGCACATGACAGCGCTACCGCAAGCGCTGGCGGGTGATGTGTCGCTGCATGTGGATTTTCAGTTTTTCATGTTGCTGAGTTTTAAGGATTTGGCACGTCGCACTTATTGGCTTTGGCTGGACCGCAGCGGATCGCAAACTCGTTGGCTGGCGCTGCGCCGTGCCGTGCATGGGCCTGTCAGGGACAGCCAATGACGACGCCTCCGGCCCTCACCAAGACCGACAGCAACGACAGCGACCTGATGCTGGTCGAGCGCACGGTGGCGGGTGACCAGCGCGCGTTTGAGCTGCTGGTGATGAAGTACCAGCGCCGCGTCCAGCGCCTGATTGGCCGCATGGTGCGCGATGTCGATTTGGTCGAAGATATTGCGCAAGAGACGTTTATCCGGGCCTATAAAGCGCTGCACCAGTTTCGGGGAGATGCCCAGTTTTATACCTGGCTTTACCGTATTGCCGTCAACACGGCCAAAAAATCCCTGATGGACCTCAAGCGCGACCCCACGATCTCCGAGAGTTTCTTCAAGAAGGACGATGACGATGAAACTAATTCACCCGGCAAGGAACCAACGTCTGATGAAACGCCAGAGTCCGTCTTCGCTGCCAAAGAAATTGCGACCGTGGTGAACGCCGCCATTGCCGATCTGCCGCAAGACCTTCGCCAAGCCGTCACACTGCGGGAAATTGACGGTTTGAGCTACGAAGAAATCTCTGCTGTCATGAGTTGTCCTATTGGCACCGTGCGATCGCGGATTTTTCGGGCGCGCGAGGCCATTTCGGCCAAAGTGAAACCGATGCTGGAAAACCAGTCCGGGAAAAGATGGTGAAGAGGTCCAACATGATGAACAACGACAACCCCAAACGCTCCGCTGACGCCAGGGCTGACCAGCACAAAAATCGCGAATCCGTTTCAGCGCTGGCAGACGGACAGTTGCGTGGCACAGAGTTCGCCCGCGTCGTCAACCTGGTGGGTGATGACGCCGATGCGCGCAGCACATGGCAGGCTTATCACCTGGTGGGAGACGTGATGCGCTCGGGCGATGGTGATGTGTCGCCTGAAGGCGACTTTGTAGCCCGATTCCGCAACCGCTTGCAGCATGAGTTGACTGTCAGTGCGGTTTCAACCAGGGTTGCAGTGCCTGATGATGAATTAAATTTGATAGCAAACAATCCATATTCGTCGGGGACTTCAAGCATTATTTCCTCTAAAAACACCGTTGCCAACGATTCCATCTACCGCTGGAGGCTGTTGGCGGCTGTGGCCTCGGTGGCTGCGGTACTTGCCGTGAGCTGGAGCGTCATTTCAACCGGTGACAGTGCGGGCAATGCACCGCAACTGGCGCAGTCTGCCTCCCCTGTTTTGCCTGACGTGGCACTGGCCGCCACGGCGCCGCAAGTGATGCTTCGGGACCCGCATTTGGACGCATTGCTGGCGGCGCACAAACAGTTTGGTGGCACGTCAGCCTTGCAAATGCCGGCAGGTTTCTTGCGCAACGCCACATTTGAAGGTCCGGTCCGCTAGGCCCGATTTGTGACAATGCGCTTCTTGTTGCCGTCAGGTTTCGTGTTGGCTGCCAGCCTCGGCGTGCTGGGCGGTAGTGCCATCGCTCAAAACGCCTCTGGCGTACCACCTGCCGCCAGGCCCGAGGCACTTTCAGCCGATCGCACAACCGACCGCAGCATATCTGACTGGCTGTTGCGCATGCACGAGGCGTCGCGCCGTCGCGCTTACATTGGTACGTTTGTGGTGTCGTCGGCCAACAGCATGTCCAGCGCCCGCATCTGGCATGTCTGTGATGGCGAACAGCAAATGGAGCGCGTTGAGGCTCTGACCGGTGCGCCACGGTCTACGTTTCGGCGCAATGACCAAGTCATTACCTTCCATGCTGACAGCAAAACAGCGCTTGCCGAAAAGCGCGAGTCGCTAGGTTTGTTTCCCGGCTTGCTGAAAGCCACCGACTCGCCCATTGGCCAGTATTACGCAGCCAAGGCCATTGGTGCCGAGCGGGTGGCTGGTTTTGAAGCTGATGTGGTGCAACTCACACCCAAGGATACCCTGCGCTTTGGCTACCGCGTTTGGAGTGAAAAAAAATCGGGCTTGGTGGTGAAGTTGCAAACGCTGGACGTTGATGGCCGGGTGCTGGAGCAGGCCGCTTTTTCTGAGCTTCAACTCGATGCCCCCGTCAGCATGAGCAAGCTCTCGCAAATGATGGCCAATACCGAGGGGTACAAGGTCGAGAAGCCAGACTTGGTCAAAACTACCGCATCGGCCGAAGGTTGGGTTCTGAAATCACCCGTGCCAGGGTTCAAACCCATGAGTTGTTTCAAGCGGGCGGTGGTCAAGGGCGAAGGGGTCGCCACTGAGGCCACCATGCAGTGGATTTTTTCTGACGGGTTGGCCTCGGTGTCATTGTTTGTGGAAGCCTTCGACAGGCAGCGCCACGTGAATGAAGGTGCTCTGGGGATGGGGGCCACGCAGTCGCTTACTCGAAAAATCAGCGACAAATCAAGTGAAAAAATGAGTGATAAGCCCACCGAATGGTGGTTGACCCTGGTGGGTGAAGTACCCGCCCCAACGCTGCTCACGTTTGCCCAGGGGCTTGAGCGCAAAAAATAAGCCCCCATGTGTCAACCTGGTGCCGAACCAATGGCGTTGATCTGGTCCAAATTTTCAGGTAAATCCGGGGTGAGTCGCTTGAAGTGACATGTCTTTTTTTGTTTTTCAAATGAAAGGTCGATGATGTTTCAAATCGATTTGAGGAAATTGGTCTCTCTGGCGGCTGCTGTGTCAACGTCTGCTGTGTTGATGACTGTGGTGCCCGCACAGGCGCAAACGCGTACGCTGCCTGATTTCACCGATTTGGTGGAGCAGGTGGGGCCGTCAGTTGTGAACATTCGCACGCTGGAGAAAGCGTCGGCGAAAGCCACTCCGGGCAATGGCATGGACGAAGAAATGCTTGAGTTTTTCAAACGCTTTGGCGTGCCCATACCCAATATGCCGCGCCAGGCACCACGCCAAAACCGCCCCCAGACACCACAAGACGAAGAGCCCACGCCACGTGGTGTGGGCTCTGGTTTTATCTTGACGGCTGACGGTTTTGTGATGACCAACGCGCACGTGGTGGAAGGTGCCGACGAGGTTCTGGTCACGTTGCCCGACAAGCGGGAATTTAAGGCCAAGATTATTGGTTTTGACAAGCGCAGTGACGTGGCGGTCGTCAAGATTGAAGCCACCGGTTTGCCCGCCATCAAGGTGGGCGATGTGAGTCGCCTTAAAGTGGGTGAGTGGGTCATGGCCATCGGCTCGCCCTTCGGGCTGGAGAACACAGTGACGGCGGGTATCGTCAGCGCCAAGCAGCGTGACACGGGCGACTACTTGCCATTCATTCAGACCGACGTGGCCATCAATCCTGGTAATTCCGGTGGCCCTCTGATCAATATGCGGGGTGAAGTGGTCGGTATCAACAGCCAGATTTACTCCCGATCAGGTGGTTTCATGGGCATCTCATTTGCGATCCCTATGGATGAAGCGGTCCGGGTAAGCGACCAGTTGCGCGCCAGCGGCCGCGTGACCCGCGGCCGCATTGGCGTGCAGATAGATCAGGTGACCAAAGAGGTGGCTGAGTCGATTGGTTTGGGTAAGCCTATGGGGGCCTTGGTGCGCGGTGTGGAGGTGGGCTCACCCGCTGAAAAGGCCGGTGTCGAGGCCGGCGACATCATCACCAAATTTGAAGGCAAACCGATCGAGAAATCAAGCGACCTGCCGCGCCTGGTGGGCAGTGTCAAGCCGGGTACCAAGAGCACACTGACCGTATTCCGCCGGGGTGGTGCCAAAGACCTGAGTGTGGTGATTGGTGAAGTCGAACCCGACAAGGTGACCAAGAAAGCCGCTGAAAAAGAAGAGAAGCCCAAGGCGTCCACTGCTGCACAGGTGCTGGGCCTGACCGTAAGCGACCTGACCGATGCACAGCGCAAAGAACTCAAAATCAAAGGCGGTGTGAAGGTTGATGCCGCTGTTGAAGGTGCGGCACGCGCAGGTTTACGCGAGAGCGACGTGATCGTAGCGATTGCCAATGTAGAGGTCGCCAACGTCAAGGATTTTGAAACCGTAGTCGCCAAAATGGACAAGACCAAGCCCGTCAATGTGCTATTTCGCCGGGGCGAGTGGGCGCAATACGCGGTGATTCGCCCCGCACGCTGAGCACCACCAACGCGTAAAAAAGCCCCCAAATCCGACCTCGGATTGGGGGCTTTCGATCGATTCAGGGTTAATAGAAATATTTAAAAAAATATTTTCATGAATGAATTTTTCCTTTCTATGTGTGCACTTGCTAACTTATAAAAGTTGTATTTGTGATTTTGGTTAGAATGGATGCTTCACACCACGGGTT
>JANOLC010000077.1:0-8301 GCA_031419575.1 Burkholderiales bacterium
GCCGGACTACAGCCAGGGTTTCTGGTGGGAGGCGTCCCCATGAACTTTGGCATCTCCGCGCGCTTGGGAGGGCGGGCGGGGGACACGCAGCAGAACGACCAGCTGCCCGCCCTCCCAATCTTCGTCATCGAAGCCGACGAATACGACACCGCTTTCTTCGACAAACGCAGCAAATTCGTCCACTACCGCCCCCGCACGGCGGTACTTAACAACCTGGAGTTTGACCACGCCGACATCTTTGACAACCTCGCAGCCATCGAGCGGCAGTTCCACCACCTGGTTCGCACGGTGCCCGGCAGCGGTCGCATTGTGGTCAACGGCCTGGAAGAAAGCCTGACACGCGTGATGAACACCGGCTGCTGGAGCGAGGTACGCAGTTTTGGCGCAGCCGTGAGCGATTTCACGGCGCTGGGCGAGCCGCATTCATTTGAGGTGTTGTATCAGGGCAAGGCACAAGGCCGGGTGGAATGGGCTTTGACCGGCGTGCACAACCAGCTCAATGCACTGGCCGCCATCGCCGCCGCCGACCACGTGGGCGTCTCGGTCAATGTCGCCACGAAGGCACTGGGTACCTTCCAAAACGTCAAACGCCGCATGGAAGTGGTAGGCAAAGTTCAACTCAAAACCGGCGAGATCACCCTGTACGACGACTTCGCCCACCACCCTACCGCCATTCGTACCACCGTGGATGGCTTGCGCCGCAGGCTCAAGCCCGATGAGCGCATCCTGGCCGTGTTCGAGCCCCGCAGTAACACCATGAAACTGGGTGCCGTCAAAGCCCAGTTGCCCTGGAGTCTGGAGATGGCCGACCTGGCCTTTTGCCACAGCGGCGCGCTGGGCTGGGACGCCAATGAAGCCTTGTCATCCATGGGAGCGCGCGCGCAGGTGGCCGGGACGATCGATGAGTTGGTGAACCAAGTCGTTGCCAGCGCCCAACCCGGCGACCACATCGTCTGCATGAGCAATGGCGGGTTTGGCGGGGTACACGGCAAGTTGGTGACGGCTCTGCAAGTATGTCGAAATCAATAGCAAACTAATGAGTAAGGTCGGGGACTTCAGGCCTATTTGACCTGAAATCGTTGACTGATGCTAAAGCGCTCTCCTCGCCACCACTGCCTCAGACAGCACCTCCAACACCTTGAGCGAATCGCCCCAACCCAGGCAGGCGTCGGTGATGCTCTTGCCGTATTCGAGCTTGGACGCATCGTCCTGACCCGGTGTGAACTTCTGGGCACCGGCGTTTATGTGGCTTTCCACCATCACGCCGAACACGCTTTTTGAGCCACCGGCAATTTGGGTGGCGATGTCTTTGGCCACATCGAGCTGCTTTTCATGCTGCTTGCTGCTGTTGGCGTGGCTGCAATCGACCATCAGCGTGGCGGGCAGTTTGGCTTTGGTCAGGTCGGCACAGGCGGCGGCCACGCTGGCGGCGTCGTAATTGGGGGCTTTGCCACCGCGCAGGATGACGTGGCAGTCTTTGTTGCCGTTGGTTTGCACAATCGCCACCTGGCCATTTTTATGGACTGACAAAAAGTGATGCCCACCGGCGGCGGCTTGAATCGCATCGGTGGCTATTCTGATGTTGCCGTCTGTCCCGTTTTTGAAACCAATCGGTGCCGATAGGCCGGAGGCCAACTCGCGGTGCACCTGGCTCTCAGTAGTGCGTGCGCCAATCGCCCCCCAGGCAATCAAGTCACCCAGGTATTGGGGCGAGATCACGTCCAGAAACTCGCTACCCGCAGGAAGGCCCAAGCGGTTGATCTCAATCAGCAACTGGCGGGCAATGCGCAGGCCCTCGTCAATGCGAAAGCTCTCGTCCAGGTACGGGTCGTTGATCAGGCCCTTCCAGCCGACCGTGGTGCGTGGTTTCTCAAAGTACACCCGCATCACGATTTCCAGTGTGCCCGCGTACTGGTCACGCAGCACTTTGAGCTGGCGGGCATAGTCCATCGCCGCCGCGGGGTCGTGGATAGAACAGGGGCCAATCACCACCAGCAGGCGGTCATCCGCGCCCGCCATGATGTCCTGAATGTGGTGGCGGGTCTGGGTGATGAGCGCCTCGACCGGCGTACCGCGAATGGGGAAAAAGCGAATCAAATGTTCAGGAGGGGGCAACACGGTGATGTCCTTGATGCGTTCATCGTCAGTGCGGCTGGTGCGGTCCGCGCTGTGCTGTTGGCGGCGGTCAGGCACCAATCCGGCTGAGGGCTGGTGGCCGCTCGCAAATTGCGAGGCATACCAGGCATCGGTACCAGCAGCCAGGGCGGCGGCGGACGAGGAAGATGGGACGGTCATCAAAGGCTCCTTGAAAGTTGACAAATTGACTAAAAACAAACTATTTAAATGTGCATTAAAAACACAAAAAAAAACCGCCGGGGTTAGCGGCGGTTTGATGAAGGTTCGGGGTGCTTTTGTTCAGCGACGCTCAAAACTCTCTACCGCCAAGGGCGCTTGAGAACCAAAAGTAGCTAAAGAAAAAACGGGCGAAATTCATGCGTTGCACTGTAGCACAGCCAGCTTGCGACTCATTTCAGTCCAATGACAGCCCCATTTGCGCAAGCTGTGTCTGCATTTGGGCCGCGTTCTCAAAGTGAACGCCATGCCAGCCCCGCAGACGCGCAGCGTCGATGTTGGTCTTGAGGTCGTCAAAGAAAACCGTGCGTGCCGGGTCCAGGTCGTAACGGCTTTCCAGCAACTCATAGATCGCAGGGTCGGGCTTGATAAGCTTCACGTCGCCTGAGAAAATGCCGCCGTCAAACCAGTCCAGAAACGCGTGTTTCTCCTGCAAGGCGCGGGCATAGGGCTCCGGCATGTTGGACAGGAAATACAGCCGTACATCGCTTTGCTGGTCGCCCAGACGCTTTCCCAGTTCACGCTGGCGGTACAGGTACTCCAACACCATCAGCGTGTCCTGAATGGGTGTGAGCAGATCGCCAATGTTGGACACCAGCGCCTCCACCGCGTGCTCGGGCAACGACAGGCGCGCCGAGGTGCGCTTAATCACTTCGTCCATCGCGACCGTGCCGCGGTCAAAGTTTTGCCAGTCGTCATGGTGAAACATGTCACGCGCCAGTTCCCCGGCTTGCTCGGAGCTGCTAACGTGTTGCGGGAAGTGCGTTTGCACCAGATCGCTGGGGCGCCAGGTGAACAGCACCGCGCCAAAGTCAAACACGTAGTTCATGCAGACCTCATGAAACTTCACGCAGACCGCAGCATCGCCAGCAAGCCGGCCGTTGAGCCGTCTAGCCCGGTTGCATCACCGCTGAGCAGGCGCGCTTCCACATCTTTAGCCAGCACCTTGCCCAGCTCCACACCCCATTGGTCAAAGCTGTTGATGCCCCACAGCGAACCGCTCACAAACACGCGGTGCTCTTGCAACGCAATGAGCGCGCCAAAACTGGCGGGCGTGAGCTCGTCCAGCAGCAAAAACGTGCTGGGCCGATTGCCGGGGAAGTTCTTGTGACCACCAGAATCTGATTTGCCCAGCATCAACGCCTGCGCTTGCGCCAACACGTTGGCCAGCAGCAAATCGTGATGACCCGGCAGGACGTGCTTGGGATTTTTGACGGCCACAAACTCCACCGGCACCACGTCTGTGCCCTGGTGCAACATTTGAAAATAGGCGTGCTGCCCGTTGGTGCCCGGCTCGCCCCACAACACGGGCGAGGTGCCAAAAGGCAGGGCGGCGCCCGACGCATCGACCTGCTTGCCGTTGCTCTCCATTTCCAGCTGCTGCAAATACGCAGGCAGGCGGCGCAAGGCGCTGTGGTACGGCGCAATGCTGCGGCTGGTGAAGCCATGAAAGTTGCGGTACCACACGTCCAGCAAGCCCAGGCGCACCGGCAAATTCTGCGCCAGCGGAGCGGTGCGGAAATGCTCGTCCATGTCGTGCGCACCGGTCAAAAATTCCCTGAAGCCTTTTGCGCCAATGGCAATGGCCAGCGGCAAGCCGATGGCCGACCACATCGAATAGCGCCCGCCCACCCAGTCCCAGAACCCAAAGGTGGTGGTGATGCCAAACGCATTCGCCGCTGGCACGTTGGTGGTCAGTGCGCAGAAATGCCGGCTAATATTTCGGGTATTGTCCGTGCCGCCCTGTGACTCAAACCAGGCCTTGGCGGACTGGGCGTTGGTCATCGTCTCAATCGTGGTGAAGGTCTTGCTGGCTATCAGAAACAGCGTGTTCTGCGGCTTCACCCGTTTGAGCGTGGCAGCCAGCTCGTGCCCGTCCACGTTGGAGACAAAGTGAAAACGCTTGCCCGGCAATATAAATTCGTCCAGCGCCAGCACCGCCATTTGCGGACCCAGGTCGGAACCGCCAATGCCAATGTTGACGATGTCGGTGATGGCGTCGTCAGCGCGGATTGACTCGGCAAAGGCCAGCATCGCGTCCAGCGTGGCGTGCACATGGGTCAATTCAGTTGCTATTACATCAATAGCTAACTTAGCATAATTGGCGGGGACTTGTAAGCCTTTTGATGCCGGTTTTCGCAATAACCAGTGCATCACGGCACGTTGCTCGGTGTTGTTGATGGCCTCGCCCGCAAACATGGCGTCACGGTGCGCTTCCACGCCGCATTGCCGTGCCAGGTCCAGCAGCAGCGCCTGGGTGGCGGCGTCAATCCGGTTCTTGGACAAGTCTGCAAACACGTGGGGGGCTTGCTGGCTGAAAGTCTGGAAACGCTGGGCATCAGCCGCAAAAGCCTGGCGCGCATCCAGCGACTTTCCGCTGGTGTGGTAGGCCGTTTGCAACGCTGCCCAAGCCGGTGCACGGTCGCAGCGAATACGTGATGTCTGAATGGTCATAGGGGTCATAGGGCCGCCATCAGTTGTTCAAGTTTCACAGCATCCACGCAGAACGCGCGGATTCCTTCGGCCAGTTTCTCCGTGGCCATGGCGTCTTCGTTAAGGGCAAAGCGGAACTGCGCTTCGTCAAACTGCACCACCGTCAAGTCCAGGGCCTGAGCATTGTTGGCGTTCAACGCCTGCGTCAAGGGGGCCTCTGTGGCCTTCAGCGTGGCCAGCAAATCAGGGCTGATGGTCAACAAGTCACAGCCTGCCAGTGCCGTGATTTGGCCCACATTGCGAAAACTGGCACCCATCACCTCGGTGGCGATGCCAAACTTTTTGTAGTAGTTGTAGATCTGGTGCACCGACTTCACGCCGGGGTCATTGGCACCCGCGTTGTCAGCCTCCACCCAAGCCGCCCCAGCTGACTTTTTGTACCAGTCATAAATACGGCCCACAAAGGGCGAGATCAATTGCACCTTGGCCTGCCCGCAGGCTACCGCCTGGCAGAACGAAAATAACAAGGTCAGGTTGGTGTGAATGCCACGCTGCTCCAACCGGGCCGCCGCTTGGATGCCCTCCCAGGTGGCAGCTACCTTGATCAACACGCGGTCAATGTGGATGCCCTGTGCTTGGTACAACTCAATCAGGCGTTCGCCGCGCGAGAAGGTGGCTTCAGCATCAAAACTCAGGCGGGCATCCACTTCGGTGGACACGCGCCCGGGCACGAGGTCAAGAATTTCGCAGCCAAAACGCACCAATAAGCGGTCCATGACCTCATCTTGCGGGCGGCCCCGAAACGCGTTGACCGTGTCTTTGAGCAAGGGCTGGTAGTCAGCCTTTTGCACGGCCTTCAAAATCAGCGACGGGTTGGTGGTGGCGTCTTGCGGTTTGAAGACGGCCATCTGTTTGAAGTCGCCGGTGTCGGCCACCACGGTGGTGAATTGCTTGAGTGTGTCGAGTTGGTTCATGCCATCAGCCCAATGAGGTTCTGTTTTAAAAGCCGGGTTGAATTATCTGTGAAACAAAGTTACATTAACAAGTCAATTTTTATGTAACTCGGACTTTTATGGCATTTGACCTCGTTCTCTTCGGCGGCACTGGCGACTTGGCCTGGCGCAAGCTGATGCCCGCCCTGTTTCAGGCCTTTCGCCACGGCACCCTGCCCGAAGGTGGCCGCATCATTGGGGTGGGCCGCGAAACTTTAAGTTCTGAGCAATACCGCTCGCGCATTCAGGCCCGCTTTGATGAGGTCGAACTCGCCAAGCGCCCTTCCGCCGAAGAATTTACCCGCTTTGCCGCCCTGCTGGAATTTGTGCGGATGGACCTGTCCAAACCCGATGACTACGCCACTTTGGGTAAGTTGCTGGGTGAGCGCAATGCCGACACCGTGGTGATGTACGTCGCTACCGCGCCGGCCTTGTTCACCACGGTGTGCGAGCAGCTGGCCGTAGCAGGGCTGAACACACCCAAAACCCGCGTTGTACTAGAAAAGCCGCTGGGTCACGACCTGGCCTCCAACCGTGCCATCAACCATACGGTACGCACCATCTTCAGCGAAAAGCAGGTGTTTCGCATTGACCACTACCTGGGCAAGCCCGCCGTACAAAACCTGTTTGAGTTGCGCTTTGGTAATGCCCTGTTTGAACCGCTATGGCGGCGCGAACACATCGCCAATATCCAGATCACCATTGCCGAAGAGCTGGGTGTGGAAAAACGCGGTGGGTTTTACGAAAACACGGGTGCAATGCGCGACATGGTGCAAAACCACGCCCTTCAGCTGCTGTGCGCGATTGCCATGGAGCCGCCCATCAACTCACATGCTGATGCCATTCGTGATGAAAAACTCAAGGTGCTGCGCTCGCTCAAGCCATGGACCAAAGAATCGCTGGCGCAGAATGTCATTCGCGGCCAGTACGCTGCAGGTACGGTGGGCGGAGCTTCGGTGCCAGGCTATCGCAGCGAGGAAGGCGTTAGCCCGCACAGCAACACCGAGACCTTTGTAGCGCTACGCACCGAAATTGAAAACTGGCGCTGGGCGGGTGTGCCGTTCTACATCCGCACCGGCAAACGCCTGGCCGGGCGGGATGCCCATATCGAGGTGAATTTTCGTCCCACGCCGCACGCGATTTTCAGCTCGCAACCCGGCATCGGCAACCGCTTGGTGATTAACCTGCAACCCAAGGATGGCCTGGAGCTGCACTTGCTGGCCCAAGACCAGGACAACCGCCGCCAATCACCGGGTGCAGCGCAGACCCTGGCACCGGTGCAACTGGACCTGGACTTTGACAAGCGTTTTGGCTCGGGCCGCGTAGGTGCTTATGAACGCCTGTTACTCGATGTGATTGACGGGCGGCTCAACCTGTTTGTGCGCAGCGACGAACAGGAAGAAGCCTGGCGCTGGGTCGAACCAATTCTGGAGCACTGGGCGGCCGACGCCCAAGGCCCGCGCCTGTACAACGCCGGCACCTGGGGGCCGAGCGCTGCCAGCGCCATGATTGCGCGGGATGGGTACTGCTGGTCTGAAGAATCATGACCCTAAATTGCCCGTTCACCCTGAGCCTGTCGAAGGGCTTTTTGGCATGGCTGAGTAGAGGCTTCGACAAGCTCAGCCCGAACGGATTTGAGATAAACGGATTTGAGATAAGCCGCTTTGGCTTGGCCCCTCATGCTTGACCGAATTCGCGCCTCACTAAGTTCATTGGCCCCCGCCGAGCAACGGGTGGGCAAGCTGGTCCTGAACGACCCGCGCGCCTTCACGCAACTGCCGGTGAGCGAGCTGGCTGATCGCTCTCACGTCAGTAAACCGACGGTGGTGCGCTTTTGCCGCAGCATGGGTTACGACGGGTTGACCGACTTCAAGCGCAAGCTGGCGGGTACGGTCAGCGAGGGTGTGCCCTTTATTCACCGCAGCGTGGATACCGATGACAAAACGGGGGATGTGCTGGTCAAGGTCATTGACAACACGGTGGCCGCGTTTTTGAAATACCGCAATGACGCCAGCACCACCGCCATCGAGAAAGCCGCGCTGGCCCTGATCGACACCTACCAGCAGCGCAAGCGCGTCGAGTTTTTTGGTGTGGGCAATTCCGGTGTGGTGGCGCAGGACGCACAGCACAAGTTCTTTCGCCTGGGGTTTAACGCCGTCGCCTATAGCGACGGCCACATGCAGGTCATGAGCGCCTCCATCTTGGGACCAGGCGACTGCGTGGTAGTGATCTCCAACTCGGGCCGCACCCGCGACCTGATGGATGCCTGCGACATCGCCCGCAAAAACGGTGCAACCACCATCACCATTACCGCCAGTGCCTCCCCCCTGGCCTCCAGCAGCCACATCCACCTGGCCGCCGACCACCCCGAAGGCTACGACCGCTACAGCCCCATGGTGTCGCGCCTGCTGCATCTGATGATCATTGATATTTTGGCCACCTGCGTGGCCCTGCGCATTGGCAGTGAAACCCTGCAACCGATGCTGCAGGAGATGAAGAACAATTTACGCAGCAAGCGCTACGC